>QYPA01000036.1 GCA_007279715.1 Comamonadaceae bacterium
GCACTTGTGGTTTTGGTGATTTTTTGCCTCGCTCCTTTGGTCGCGATTGTGATGCGCGCTGCTCAAACGGGAGCGGCCGGGTGGGGCGTTTTGCTCAACCCAGAAACCCTCGATGCCGTCTGGAACACCGTGCGTTTTTCTGCATCTGCTTTGGTACTGGCAACGCTATTGGGGCTGGTCCATGCCTTAGCCGCTCAGCGTGTGATTTGGTTGCGCACCCTGGTTTTCTTACCGTTCGTAGTGTCTCCTATCCTGGTGGCGTTTGGTTTGTTGCTGCTATATCCGCGCTGGACGGCCAGCGCACCTTTGTTGATTGCCGCGTACGCTTTACTAGCCTATCCATTTGTTGCCAAATCAGTGGCTGCAGGATTAGACGCCATGCCACCCCATCTTTTAGCCGCCGCAAAAACCTTGGGTGCCAACCCATGGCGAGTATTTTGGCGAATCACTTTCCCCCTTTTGTTGCCTGCGCTACGAAGAGGCATGGCATTTGCTGCGGCTACGGCAGTGGGTGAATTTGCAGTGACTTTGTTTTTAAGCCGGCCTGAATGGGCGACACTAAGTACGCTGATTTATGAACACCTCGGCCGACCTGGTGCAACCCATCAAGATGCAGCTTTGGTTTTGTCTTGCGTGCTGATGGCCTTGGCCTTGGCTGTATTTATGGGTATTGAGCGGCCAAGCTTGCGCAGCTGCACTGACGGGGAAACCTATGCTTGAACTCCAATCGATTGCCAAACGTTGGACACCCAAGGGCGCAAGCCCGCGCGTGCTTTTGCAAGATATCAACTTGCAGGTCCAGCCGCGTGAAACGGTTGCGCTTCTCGGGCCTTCGGGTAGTGGGAAAAGTACGCTGCTCAAAATCATCGCTGGGCTTGAAGCCCCAGACGCTGGCCGGGTTCTTTGCCAAGGGCAAGACATCACCGCTAAGCCGCCTGAGCGAAGAGGTTTTGCGCTGATGTTTCAAGACTTCGCGCTCTTTCCTCATCTCAACGTACAAGACAATGTGGCCTTTGGTTTGGTTGAGCAAGGACTGCGCCGCAATGACGCGCGAGAAAAAGCCCAAACCATGTTGCAGCGTTTTGGAATGCAACCCTACGCAAGGTCTAAGGTTTGGCAACTCTCAGGCGGCGAACAGCAACGCGCGGCGTTGGCAAGGGCATTGATTACTGAGCCCAAGGTCTTGTTGTTAGACGAGCCATTTTCCGCCTTAGATGCCGATTTACGCCAAACCCTTCGCGCTGAATTTCAAGCTCGGATCACCAGCTCCCCAATGGCTGTGGTGTGGGTGACCCATGATGAGGCCGAAGCCCGAAGTGTGGGAGCGCGGGGTTTTAGGTTGGTTGACGGGCGCTTGTTGCCTGTTTGGTAATTTGCGCTTACTGAATTTCAGTTTCAACTGAAATTAGAAGGCATCAAAATTGTTGGCTTAGCTTCTTCAAGTAATTCTGGGTAGTCGCGGCTAAAGTGCAGACCGCGGCTTTCATGGCGAGCGCGGGCGCTTTGGACGATAAGGTCAGCCACCTGAACTAAATTACGCAGCTCGAGCAAATCCCGACTGACATGGAAGTGCGCATAGAACTCTTGGATTTCTCCTTGCAACACGGCAATCCGGTGGGCGGCGCGTTCTAAGCGTTTATTGGTACGAACAATGCCAACGTAATCCCACATAAAACGGCGCAGCTCATCCCAGTTATGGGAAATCACGACGGACTCATCGGCATCGGTAACCCGGCTGTCATCCCATGCAGGCAGTGCGAGCACGGTAGCTGCTTGACTGAGTCCAATGTCATGGCTGGTCGCGCGGGCAAAGACCATACACTCCACCAAGGAGTTGCTTGCCAATCGGTTGGCCCCATGTAATCCGCTGCAAGCGGCCTCGCCGATGGCGTACAAGCCTGCAACGTCGGTACGCCCATGCAGGTCAGCGACTACGCCGCCACACGTGTAGTGGGCTGCGGGCACCACGGGAATAGGCTGGCGGCTGATATCGATACCCAGTTCTAAACAGCGGGCATAGATGTTGGGGAAGTGCTCTTGGATAAAGGCCAGGGGTTGGTGGGAGATGTCTAAGTAAACGCAGTCCAAACCGCCTTTTTTCATCTCAAAGTCAATCGCCCGGGCTACGACATCGCGCGGGGCGAGCTCTGCGCGGCTATCGTGCTTGGGCATAAACCGCGTGCCGTCAGGCAACAACAGTCGGCCGCCTTCACCACGCACGGCCTCGCTTATCAAGAACGATTTTGCGTGCGGGTGGTACAAACAAGTCGGGTGAAACTGGATGAATTCCATGTTTTGAACCCGGCAACCGGCTCGCCAAGCGGCGGCAATTCCATCGCCTGTGGCGGTATCGGGGTTGGTGGTGTAGAGGTAAACCTTGCCCGCGCCGCCTGTGGCTAAAACCGTGTGGGCGGCTTGAAAAGTCAAGACTTCGTCGGTTGCTTCATCGAGTGCATACAAACCAACGCAGCTTTTAGCTTGCGATGGAGAACCTTTAACCTTGTCACTCGTAATCAAATCAACCAGAGTGTGATTTTGAAACAGGGTGATATTGGGTGAACCTTTGACACGCTCAATCAGGGTGCGTTGAACCGCCGCGCCGGTTGCATCGGTGACATGGACAATGCGCCGGGCGCTGTGGCCGCCTTCACGTGTGAGGTGCAACTGGCCGTCTTCGGTGCTAAAGGGAACACCCATGGCTTGCAGCCAGGCAATGGCTTGCGGAGCTTGTTCGACCACAAATTGGGTCGCAGCCAGATCGCACAAGCCCGCGCCCGCAACCAGCGTGTCATCCACGTGTGCAGCAAAGCTATCGGATTTGTCCCACACGGCAGCTATGCCACCTTGGGCCCAGCCGCTGGAGCCTTCACTCACTGCGCGTTTGGTGATGATGGCAACGCGGTATTTTTCGGATAACAGAAGAGCTGCGCTCAGGCCCGCTAAACCACTGCCAACGATCAATACATCAAAATTTAGCGAAGACGCTTTTTCTTTTGGTTTCATACCCTTAGCTGATTCGCATGCCTGGAGTTGCACCGGGCCAAGGGGTCAGAATATAAATGCCAAGTTCGGTTTTTTCGTCCGCGTGGCTGGCAGCTAGCACCATGCCTTCACTGACACCAAACTTCATCTTGCGTGGGGCTAAGTTGGCCACCATGACAGTGAGCTTGCCGATCAGGTCGTCGGGCTTGTACATGCTGGCAATGCCGCTAAACACGTTGCGGGTTTTTCCTTCGCCCACGTCGAGCGTGAGGCGCAGTAATTTCACAGACCCCTCCACCGCTTCGCAGTTGACGATCTGCGCAATACGCAAATCGACCTTGGCAAAGTCGTCGATGCCAATGGTGGCGGCGATTTCTTCGCCGCCTGGTGTGACTTTTTCTTCCAGGACTGCGGGGGGCTCAAACAGAGCTTCGAGTTGTTCGGGGGTGACGCGTTGCATGAGGTGTTGGTAGGGTTGAATATGGATCACGTCGCGGTTAGTTAGATGCCAGTCCTGCATGTTGCTGTCCGTGAACTGCTCTACCGAACGCGCTAATTCCGGAAGCACCGGTGCCAAGTATCGGGCGATAACGGCAAAGCAATTAATCAGCACCGAACACACTTGGTGCAGTGCTTCATTGTTAGCGGCATCTTTGGCTAAGTCCCAAGGTTTGTGTTGGTCAACATAGGAATTCACTTTATCGGCAAGTAGCATGACTTCACGGGTTGCCTTGCCGTATTCACGACCTTCGTAATTCTCAGCAATACCGTCTGCCGCTTCGCGAAGGGTGTGCAACAAGGTTGCACCTTGTGTATCAAATGCATGGGTTAACTTACCTTCAAAGCGATTGGTCAAGAAGCCAGCCGCGCGCGACGCAATGTTGACGAACTTTCCAATCAAATCGCTGTTCACACGCAGCATGAAATCTTCGGCGTTGAAGTCAATGTCTTCGTTGCGGGCTGAGAGCTTGGCAGCCAAGTAGTAGCGCAGCCACTCAGGGTTCATGCCCAGGCTCAGGTACTTGAGCGGGTCGAGGCCCGTGCCACGGCTCTTGCTCATCTTCTCGCCGTTGTTGACAGTCAGGAAGCCGTGCACAAACACATTGTTAGGCGTCTTGCGGCCGCTAAAGTGCAGCATGGCGGGCCAGAACAAGGTGTGGAACGTGACGATGTCTTTGCCGATGAAGTGGTATTGCTCCAGCTTGTCGTGGGCCATGTAGGCGTCGTAGCTCTCCCCACGCGTGTCGAGCAAGTTTTTCAGTGAAGCCAAGTAGCCCACGGGCGCGTCCAGCCACACATAAAAGTACTTGCCCGGCGCATCGGGAATTTCGATGCCAAAGTAAGGCGCATCCCGTGAAATATCCCAGTCGCCTAAACCTTCGCTGGTGGTTCCGTCGGGGTTGGTGCGAACGGTAAACCACTCTTTGACCTTATTGGCTACTTCGGGTTGCAGTTTGCCGTCTTGCGTCCATTTTTCTAAAAACGCCACACAACGGGGGTCGGACAATTTGAAGAAAAAATGCTCCGAGCTTTTAAGAGCAGGTTTGGCGCCCGAC
This sequence comes from Comamonadaceae bacterium, assembly GCA_007279715.1. Classification (GTDB taxonomy): domain Bacteria; phylum Pseudomonadota; class Gammaproteobacteria; order Burkholderiales; family Burkholderiaceae_C; genus Allorhodoferax. Next base: position 4,539 of record QYPA01000036.1, read on the forward strand.
AAAGCTGAGAAGGGGTTGATAAGGTCGGTGGGCGCGTACACCGCGCCGCACACCTCACAGTTATCGCCATACTGGTCTTTGGCGTGGCACTTGGGGCATTCGCCCTTGATAAAGCGATCCGGTAGGAACATGTTTTTTTCGGAATCAAAAAACTGCTCAATCGTGCGTCGTTCAATCAGCGAGCCGCCTTTTGATTCAGGAATGTCGCGCAGGTTGCGGTAAATCTGGCGGGCGAGTTCGTGGTTCTCGGGCGCATCGGTGCTGTGCCAATTGTCAAAAGCGATGTGAAAACCATCCAAGTACGGCTTACGGCCTGCGGCGATGTTGGCCACAAACTGCTGCGGTGTGATGCCCGCCTTCTCGGCGGCAATCATGATGGGCGCGCCGTGCGTGTCGTCCGCGCACACGAAATCGACCTTGTGGCCCTGCATTCGCTGGAAACGCACCCAGATGTCGGCCTGGATGTACTCCATGATGTGGCCAATGTGGAAGTTGCCATTGGCGTAGGGCAGGGCGGTGGTAACGAAGAGTTGGCGAGACATAGTCAAGGGGCTGGCAAATGGGGGAGAAGTAAGGGCTAGTGGGGACGACGGGTCACGAAGGGTGGCCGTGCGCCAAAGACTGTGATTTTAGACGGCAGCCCTGTGCTTTACCGTTACCAACCAAAGAAGGTGCCAATGTCCTCGCGTTGGGCTTGGGCATCAGAAAAACCCAGGGCCATGAGCTCTTGGGTGTAAGCGCTTTCAAATAGCAAATAACTCGCCATCGCCGCACCTTTAAAGTCCGCCTTGGAAGAGGAGATTCCAACGGCTCCTAGCATGGTGCGCACTCCCAAGGGCAATGCCTCAATATGCTTGGACGCAATGGCATCCAAGCGCTGACTTGGCGCAATCACCAAAACCGAAATAGCCCGCAAATTGCTGGTACTGCGCAAGGCCTCAGGAACCAAAGTGATGGTTTGGTTAATTCTGCGAACCCTTTCAATGTCAACAGCCAAGGCATCTAGAAAAATACTCGACATGGCATGGCCTGCAATTTGGGCAAGCGAGGGATACGCCCCGTCGGCTTGCGATCCGTCATCCGCTTTGGACTCGTTCATCCGCCCAGCCCCAATCACCAAAATCCGATCTGCGCCAAGATGAATCGCTGGGGCCAGTGGCGCGCTTTGTCGCATAGAGCCATCGCCAAAGTATTCTTGGTGTGACTGAACTGCAAGCGCTTTTGCGGGAAAAATAAAGGGAATAGCCGAGGAGGCGAGTAAATGTGCCAACGTAATCGGAGCGCGAAGGGCGTAGCGCTGCGAGCGCTCCCATAAGGGAAGATCGTTTAAGCCTTGAAAAAATGTAACGTGCTGGCCTGAGGTGTAACTGGATGCCGTGATGGCAAGCGCTTTCAGGTGGCCTTGGCCAATCAAGTCTTGTAGACGCTCCAAAGGGACTAAGTTCGATAGAAGTTGGCCTAGTGGCGCATTGTTAAGCAAAGACCGCGGTTTAATTCGCCACCATTTGGCAACCATCCAACCCACCGAGATCATGCTGAGCCATTGGGCGCCAGATCGCGCCATGCTGAGGCTATCGGCTTGGTAAATATGGTCTGCATGCATTGCGGACCACGTTTTTGCAATTTTGGTAACTGTCGCTTCAAAATCGTCTGCCCCACAGGCCAAAGCCGCCGCATTGATTGCGCCTGCCGAGGTTCCCACCACAATCGGAAAGGGATTAACCCGTAACTCAGCCTTTTGTTCCTGGTTTTGTTCTCGGCGAATTGCTGCGATGGCCTGAAGTACGCCCACTTGATACGCCGCACGGGCACCACCGCCGCTTAAAACAAGGGCTGTTGCGGGAGTTTTAGGCAAAGGGGGCATGTCGCGCATGGTTTCATTATCCAGAGAAACCATGCCTTGAGCGCATTTTCAAAGTACCGCTAGACTCTCGGCTAGTCAAAATTTGAAGGAAACTTTTCGTGGCAGCAACTGAACAAAGCATTCTTGACGCACTCAAACACGTCATTGACCCCCATACCGGCAAAGATTTTGTCAGCAGCAAGTGCATCAAAAACCTCAAGATCGATGGTGACACGGTGCACTTTAATTTGGAGATGGGATACCCCGCGCAAAGCCTGCTTCAAGGGTTCTGCGAAGCTTTGGCCGCAGCGGCTCAAACCATAGAGGGCGTCGTCCATGTTGAAATTCAGCCAAGCTTGAATATCAGTGCACACGCGGTTCAAAGAGGGGTTCAACTCTTGCCCGGTGTCAAAAATATTGTGGCAGTTGCATCAGGCAAGGGTGGCGTGGGAAAAAGTACGACCGCAGCCAATTTGGCATTGGCACTCGCCGCTGAAGGGGCGAGCGTGGGTTTGCTCGATGCCGATATTTACGGGCCGAGCATGCCCATGATGATGGGTATTGAAGGCAAGCCTGCGTCTGAAGACGGTAAGACCATGGAACCCATGGTCAATTACGGCGTACAGGTGATGTCCATTGGTTTTTTAGTCGCCCAAGATGAGGCCATGATTTGGCGCGGTCCGATGGCAACCCAGGCGCTGGAGCAGTTGCTGCGCCAAACGCATTGGAAGGATCTCGATTACTTAATAGTCGACATGCCCCCGGGAACCGGTGATATTCAGCTCACGCTGAGTCAGCGTGTTCCGATGACGGGTGCTGTCGTTGTCACAACGCCCCAAGACATCGCGCTTTTGGATGCCAAAAAAGGCATCAAGATGTTTGAAAAAGTGGGTGTTCCCATATTGGGTATCGTTGAAAACATGGCGGTACACGTCTGCAGCAGCTGCGGTCATATCGAGCATATTTTTGGTGCCGATGGCGGCAAAAAAATGGCCGCAGAGTACGGTATGGATTATTTAGGTGCGTTACCTTTAGCTATGTCGATACGCGAGCAAGCCGATAGCGGTCGTCCGACGGTGGTCGCAGAGCCTGAAGGCGAAGTGGCTGGTTTGTACAAAGCTTTGGCGCGTAAAGTTGCCGTGGCAATTGCAGCAAAAAACAAAGATTTTTCTTCCAAGTTCCCTAGTATCACGATCAGCAAAGCAACCTAATTCATCTGCAGGCGGCGCAAAGCGTTAAACCATGAACTTGCTCTCTAGCCTGCGTTACCTGGTTGCCTTGCAAGAGCACCGGCATTTTGGTCGTGCTGCTAAGGCTTGCCACGTCACGCAGCCTGCCCTCTCTAACGCTTTGCGCGCTTTAGAGGCTGAGTTTGGCGTAGCCATCGTTCGCCGCGACCGCGCATTTGTGGGGTTTACTCTTGAAGGCGAGCGGGTCTTAGCCAGTGCCCAGCGAATGATGCACGAGCATGCTTTTCTTCAAGAGGCTTTGCGAGGCGATGCGCAAACCCCAACGGGCACTTTGCGTATGGGTGCGGTCCCCACAGCCC
>QYPA01000049.1 GCA_007279715.1 Comamonadaceae bacterium
AACCGTCACCACCCGATCGCCCCAAACTACGCGGGACTGTAAACTTTTACGACTGGGGTCGCCGCTTAAATTCAAACTAGAAATATCTTGCATCATTGCACCTTAAATTTTGCAACGTTGTCTTGGGTCACGCCCGTCAGCATGAAAGGTTTGTCCTTCCATTGCACATCGGTCAGGTCAGCGCGTCCCACAATGACAGAAAGCGGCAATGCGCCTGAGACGGTCGCAGACTCTCCCGCCTCCAATCTTCGTTGAAAAAGAACGACGCCAGCAGCATCCGTGACTTCGATCCATGAACTTCCTCGCACCTTGAAAACCAATTCCGAACTTACCGCAACAACCACGGGCGCACTGGCAACAAGGGCTGTCTCAGGCATTGGGGCTGGCACCACCAAAGCCACTGGCGCTAGTGGGACTTCTACTACGGTGACTGTAGAAGTGATTTCCGCAGACGGTGGAAAATAAGAATCCCACACTGATTCAAGGTGGGGAGAGAAATACACCAGCGCGGCCGCCACAACCAATAGGCCGGCAAAAATTACATGGGATGAGGCTGAAAAAAAGGTGCGTAATTTGGCGCTCAGATGTGTCGGCTCGCCAAAGGACCCCTTGATGTTGTCCTCAATATTGACAAAAACCGGCTTGGGACTGTCAGGTAAAAGTTCCAAGATACGTTGTGGTTCAACATGAAGGGTGCGAGCAACGCTGGAAGCCATAGCTCGCAAAAAAACGGCATTAGGAATTTGATCGAGCTGGTTTTCCTCTAAAGCAGCTAGCTTCTTCACGTGAATTTTTACACGGTACGCCACGTCTTCAATCGACAACCCAGCGTCTTCTCTGGCTTGACGCAGCAGTGCGCCTGCAGTCATTGGCGCTTGGGCCGCAGTTTCGCTGGCGAGGGGTGGAATCAAACCGTTGACATCATCATTCATTGGTAGTGCCTCGCTCTAAAAACTGAGCTTCCTTGGAGTTGGGAAACTTCTGGATAAGGTCCGAACGTAAAGTTTCAACGGCTTTGGCGTCACCTAACTTTCGCGCCACTTTGATTCCCAGCCACAAAGACTCCGCATTCGCTTGCTTCGTTTGATTAAGACGAGCGACATAGCCTTGAGACTGGGTGTATTGTTCATTGTCAAACAAGAAATTCGACAAACTAAAGGCCGCAGGCGCATTGGAGGGGTCGATGACGTAGGCTTTGAACAAGCTGCTTTCGGCTTGGGCTATTTGTTTATTTTTTGCCTGACACAGTCCCAAAATCATCCATGATTTGGCCCGTTCTTCCTCCACTGGGCTGGCAATCGCAGCGTTCAAATATCGCGAGGCTTCCTCCATGCGACCTTGCTGGCACAGCAGCAATCCAAAATTGTGTTGGACTTGCACTGAAGCGGGATTCAAATCGAGGGCTTTGCGAAAACTTCCTTCGGCAAGCACAGGCTCATTTAACTGCATATAAATTAAACCGCGCAGGGCGACGGCCTCTGCAAGCGTCGGATCGGCAACCATGGACTGCTTCACTTCATCCAAAGCAATAGTGGGTTTTCCCGCATGAAAGTACGCAGTGGCCAATTCCAATCGAATACGCGCTCGCTTTCGGGGTTCGGTCTCATCAGATGGGGTAACAAGATCTGACTTTGCGCTGGGTAGTGCTGAAAAAGTAGCGCACCCTGTAAGCCCCATTAACGCGAGCGCTAAAAAGGGAAAGACAAGGAACAAGCGCATCAAGGAAAACATGTCAATCCACGCCAATCGCCACATCGACCGCAGGGATGGGCATCGCGCTGCGCTGTTTTTCCATTCGAACCATCACCTGAGTTCGGTCTTTCACATCCCCAGCCAATTGACCGCAGGCCGCATCGATGTCATCACCCCGGGTTTTGCGAATCGTAGTGACCAAGCCGGCGTCCGTTAAGACTTTCGCAAAGGCTGCTACGCGCGCTGGGCTAGAACGTTTCAAGCCCGAGGCGGGAAAAGGATTAAAAGGGATCAGGTTTAACTTACACCATGAAAGCCCGCCACCCGACTTGCGGAGCAAGTCAAGCAGCTCGGCGGCGAGCGCAGGTGAATCGTTCACTCCTTCGAGCATGCAGTATTCAAAGGTAATGAAGTCGCGTGGCGCGTTATCCAGATAACGCACACAAGCCTGCATGAGCTCTGCAATGGGATACTTTTTATTCAGTGGCACCAAGTTATCGCGCAAAAGGTCTTGCGGTGCATGCAATGAAACGGCCAAAGCCACGGGACAATCTACGCCTAGTCGGTCCATCATGGGGACCACCCCTGAGGTCGAGACAGTGACCCGGCGGCGAGACAATCCATAGCCGTGGTCATCGAGCATCACCCGCAACGCTTGGACCAAGGCATCGTAATTTTGCAATGGTTCGCCCATTCCCATCATCACGACATTAGAGATGATTCGCTCATCACGGGCGAGATGTTTGCGAAGAAAGTGTTCGGCAAACCAAAGTTGCGCAATGATTTCACCCGCCGTTAAATTTCTACTGAAACCCTGGTGTCCGGTAGAACAAAAGCGGCACCCGACAGCACAACCAGCCTGTGAAGAGATACACAATGTTCCACGGTCGGTTTCAGGAATAAAGACGGCTTCTACCGCATCCCCCGCGCCAACGTCAAATAACCATTTGATTGTTCCGTCTCGGGATTCATGCTGAGAAATCAGTTTCAATGGCGTGACGGCGGCACAGCCGGCCATTTTTTCCCTGAGCGATTTCGCCAAGTCAGTCATCGCATCAAACTGGGATGCCCCTTTTTGATGGATCCAACGAAACAATTGGGTGGCGCGAAACCGCTTCTCGCCTAGTTGCTCACAAAAAAGGGCCAAGCCCTCGAGGTCATAGTCGAGAAGATTGGCCGTCATTTTGCAAATTAACGCGAATACACGTTCATGCCGGGGAAGAAAAAGGCGATTTCTACAGCGGCAGTTTCTGCAGCATCAGAGCCATGCACAGCATTGGCGTCAATGCTGTCGGCAAAATCAGCACGAATGGTTCCAGGGGCGGCCTTCTTAGGATCGGTGGCACCCATCAAATCGCGGTTTTTCAAAATAGCATTTTCGCCTTCGAGAGCTTGAATCATGACGGGGCCTGAAATCATGAAATCGACCAAGTCTTTGAAAAAAGGACGGGCTTTGTGAACCCCATAAAAAGCTTCGGCTTCGCCACGCGAAAGATGCGCCATACGCGCAGCAACCACTTTCAAACCAGAGGCTTCAAAACGAGCGTAGATCTGGCCGATGACGTTTTTTGCAACGGCGTCGGGCTTAATAATGGAAAGAGTGCGTTCGATAGTCATAGGAATATTTCAGTCTAGAAGTTAATGATTCGCCACACTGCGTAGCAAAGCAATTGATTTTAGCATTCGCCGCTCAGCGACTGCGCCCAGGGCGACGCTGTCCGCCGGGGCCTTTTCGCGGGGTTAAGGCATCTTGTTTGCGTTGTCGCGTGAGGCTGTCGGCTCCGATATAGCCGACCGAGGTTTTTAATGGATCGGGCTGCGCCGATGCGGCCGATTTCGTATTTCCTGAGCGATTCGCACCACGCCCAGGTGGCGGGCGTTTCGCGTAGGTCCGGGGCTCTGCACCTCGATATCGCACCGGGCGCTTTATTTCTTCGGCTTGACCGTCGCGATCAACGGAAGACGCATTGCCCGCAGCCTTCACCAAGGCTTGAATGTCAGCTTCATCCAACTCCATCCAAGCCCCTCGCTTTAACCCCCGAGGGAGGACCATCGCTCCGTAACGGATACGAATCAAACGGCTGACGGCGTGGCCAACGGCCTCCAGCATCCGACGCACCTCTCGGTTGCGTCCTTCTGAAATAGTCACGCGGTACCAACAGTTACTACCCTCACCACCGCCGGCTTCAATGGAACCAAATTGCGCCATTCCGTCATCGAGCTTTACGCCCGACAGCAGCATTTGCTTTTCTTCTTTACTCAAAGAACCTAAAACCCGAACCGCATACTCGCGAACAAGACCAAAGCGAGGGTGCATCAGGTTATTCGCCAACTCTCCAGAACTGGTAAAAAGTAGAAGTCCTTCGGTATTCAAGTCCAGACGCCCTACTGACTGCCACTTGCCTTGGTGCAATTTAGGCAGACGTCGAAAAACGGTCGGTCGATTTTGGGGGTCATCGTGGGTGACTACTTCACCCACCGGCTTGTGGTACGCAATCACTCGCGCTGGGGGTGGGTCAATGCGAAAACGAATGGGCTTTCCATTGACCTTGATATGGTCGCCAAATTGAATCCGTTGGCCAATATGGGCGGGTTCATTGTTGACAGAGATTCGACCTTCAATGATCAGTTGTTCCATTTCTAAGCGCGAACCTAAGCCCGATTGCGCCAAGACCTTATGCAGTTTGGGCGATTCCGTTTGAGGGGCCAAAACGCGTTTAGGCGGCGCTGGGTCAACCAACTCTTCGTCTGCGTCAAATTGACCCGAAATAACTTCGACAAACCGACTTCCTTGTAAATCGCTGGGAGTCACGTGAGATTCTTCCACTTCAGGCTCTGGCACGATCGGATCTATTTCATTCATTGCCAAAACTTTCAGAACGGGAAATCGGGGGGTCTATGGGTAAATCCATCATCAATTGGGCATCCTCTAGACCCTCTTGAAGAGCCTCAGGCATGGGAGGCACGGAATCTTCCAAGCTCGGGGCGATGGCCTCCATAAACGGATCCAATGCATCAGCGCCTTGGGACCCAAGATGGTTGATCGCCGGTAACTGGTCGAGGCTGGTCAAACCCAAATCATCTAAAAACTGTTTGGTCGTTGCAAAAAGTGCGGGACGACCCACGGCTTCGCGGTGACCAATCACTTCAACCCAACCGCGGTCTTCTAATTGCTTGATGAGCAGCGAATTGATAGTGACACCCCGAATATCTTCCATATCGCCACGTGTCACCGGTTGACGGTAGGCGATGATGGCCAACGTTTCCAACGTAGCACGGGTATAGCGCGGGGGCTTTTCTGGATGCAAGCGATCTAAGTATTCGCGCATTTCAGGGCGGCTCTGAAAGCGCCACCCTGAGGCCACTTGGACCAACTCAACCCCCTTGGTCGTCCACTCCAAAGCGATCTCTTGAAGTAATTCTTTGAGCGTGTCGGGACCCACCATATCGTTGAATATGGTTCGCATTTCGCGGACCGACAAAGGTTGTTGCGAGCAAATCAGCGCAGTTTCGAGGACTCGCTTTGCTTCGGACGTATTGATCATGAAGCGTTTCCGGGCGGTTTGCTCGTCCTTAAGGGATAAGCAAAGCGGTTATGTTTTGGGCAAAAGACGGTGTAAAACACCGCATCTGCCACCTAGGACCGCATATTTAAGCAGGGCTGCTCGCGGTTGGTGCATTGTAACTGAGCCCCCAGTGATTCAGTAAGTTCATGAAATCTAAGGGTGGCGGGGCCTCGAAAGCCAAGGCAAGCCCGTTGACGGGGTGTTGGAATGCCAAGCGAAAGGCGTGCAAGGCTTGGCGAGGCATGTCATCAACAACAACCCCACCATAAACCGTATCCCCGACCAAAGGGTGACCCACAAAGGCCATATGCACCCGGATTTGATGGGTTCTCCCCGTGTGAAGCACACACTTCACCAAACAGCCTTCTTGGCTATTGGCCAAATAAATAAGATCAGTTTTTGCAGTTTTACCCGGCGATTTCAATATATCAACAACCGCCATTCGCAAACGATTGCGAGGATCGCGCCCAATCGGTTCCTCAACGGAGCGCACCCCCGCACCGCTCCATGGCCCATGACCTACCGCTAAATATTGACGGCTCACAGTTCGCGCTGCGATAGCTTGAACCAATGCATCCATTGCCTTTCGGGAACGGGCTACCACCATGAGACCGCTGGTGTCCTTGTCAAGCCGATGCACTATTCCAGCCCGTGGAACCTCAGAAATTTTGGGGTCGTGAGAGAGCAAGCCATTGAGCAAGGTTCCGCTCCAATTACCTGGTGCGGGGTGCACCACCAAACCTGCTGGCTTGAAAATAACAAAGATGTCCTGGTCTTCATAAACCACCTGCAAATCCATAGGCTCTGGTTTAAAGGCTTTGCTTTGCGGCGTGGGTCGCATTTCTATGGCTAGCGCATCACCCGCTTTGACAGTCAAGGACGGTTTAGTGACCACCTTGGCATTCAATTTCACGCATCCCGCATCAATGAGCTGCTGCAAATAGCTTCGGGAAAACTCGGGAACCGCATGCACCAAAGCGCGGTCGAGTCGCTCGCCATGGTGTGATAAGTCAACCTTCGCCTCGCGCCATTCGGCCTCCACATGAAAGTCTTCACTTTCCTGCGTATCCTCTGACGGATCGAGGTCGACCGATATAATGGACGGGCTTTGGTTTATGAAAGTATTCATGATGTTGAGAGTCAAATTATCGATCGTTTATGCCCTGCTAATTACATTGGGCGTGAGCTTATTAACGGCCTGCTCAACCCCTGTGGTTGATAAGACAGCCGGCATGAGCCCCAGCAAAATATATGCAGAAGCGCAAGACGAGATGTCATCGGGCCGCTTTGAAAAAGCCATTCCCTTGCTCGAAAAATTAGAAGCGCGTGCTGCCGGCACACCTCTCGCCCAGCAAGCCCAAGTCGATAAGGCTTACGCCCATTACCGGGCTGCAGAACCTGCACAAGCGATTGCCACCCTCGACCGGTTTATGCGTCTTCACCCTGCCAGCCCTGCCATTGACTACGCTTTGTACATCAAAGGCCTTGTCAACTTCAACGAAAACCTCGGAATTTTTGGAAGCTACACAGGTCAAGACTTGGCCGAACGTGACCAAAAGGCCGCTAAAGAATCCTTTGAATCATTCAAAGAGTTGACAACCCGTTTTCCTGACTCACGTTATACGCCCGATGCATTGCAGCGCATTACCTACATTGTTCAATCCTTGGCCAAATACGAGGTGTACGTTGCTCGCTATTACTTTAAACGGGGCGCCTACCTTGCCGCCATTAACCGTGCACAAATCGCGATCACTGACTACCGCGATGTACCGGCGGTAGAAGACGCACTTTTTATACTCTACCAATCCTATGCTGCGCTTGGCATGGCGCAACTGCGTGATGACACCAAACGGGTGTTGGAGACTAGTTTCCCAAAATCCACCTTGATTCAAACCGACGGAAAATCAGAGCCAAAATCTTGGTTCAAGTGGAAGTAATTGGAAGTAATTGGAAGTGATGACCGCAAGGCGTTAAGCGCATCGTGCCAGGCATCTTGGTCGGGTAAGCGCTGCATGGGTGGCAACGACGACATCAGTTTTCGACCATAACCCATCTTTAGCAAGCGCACATCGCAGACCACTAAGATTCCGCGGTCTATTTCAGACCGAATCAAACGGCCAGCCCCCTGCTTTAAGGCAATACTAGCAGTAGGCAAATGCAAATCTTTGAACGCATTTTTCCCCAATGCTTGCATCGCATAGGCCCTTGATTGCATCAAAGGATCATCGGGAGGAGCAAATGGAAGCTTATCGATCACCAACAGTTGGAGTGCGTCTCCCGCAATATCGATACCTTCCCAAAAAGAAGCCGTTGCTACCAAGATGCCGCCGCACTCTCCTTGTTGCGGTTCTCTACAAAATCTATCAATCAAAGCACGTTTTGCCGCCTCACCTTGGACCAAAATATCCATCGCTATACAGCTATCTGCAAAAAGCGCTCTAAGCAAGCTGCCAAGGCTATGCATGGCCTTCGTCGTCGTGGTTAGAACCAGTGTGCGGCCATTTAAGCGCGAAGCCCCCTCAAAAATCAACTGCGCAACGGCTTGGGTGTGTCCTGCTTCGCTGGGTTTGGGAAAGTCCGGTGGAACGTACACCGAGGCTTGTTCCGCATAGTCAAATGGACTTTCAACCTGGAGCACTTTCGCGTCGTCCAAACCACAAGAATTCACGAACCAACTCAGTTGTTCATCCACACCTAAAGTAGCCGATGTGAACACC
>QYPA01000107.1 GCA_007279715.1 Comamonadaceae bacterium
AAAAGACTCCGACCGCTCTTCAACCCCCTCGGTGCAAGTGATCGAACGGATGTTTACGATCATTGATGTGCTGGCCTCGCGAGAAGATGCGATGACGCTTAAAGACATCAGCGAAAAGGCGGGATTACACCCATCAACAGCACACCGCATCCTTAACGACTTGGTACTAGGTCGCTTTGCGGACCGCCCGCAAGCCGGGGTTTACCGATTGGGCATGCGCTTATTGGAGTTGGGAAATTTAGTTAAAGGGCGTCTTAATGTTCGCGATGCGGCCATGTTGCCCATGCGGGAGCTGCATAAACTCACACAACAGCCTGTCAATCTGAGTATGCGCCAAGGTGATGAAATCATTTATGTTGAACGCGCCTTTAGTGAACGCTCCGGTATGCAAGTGGTTCGCGCTATTGGCGGACGGGCGCCGCTTCACCTCACATCAGTAGGCAAACTTTTTCTTGCCGCTGATGATCCACAGCGCGTGCGAAGCTATGCAACGCGCACCGGCCTTCAAGGTCACACCAAAAACAGCATTACAGAGTTGCCGAATTTAGAGCGAGAACTCTCTAAGGTTCGTCAGTATGGGCAAGCCAATGACAATGAAGAGCTCGAGTTGGGAGTGCGCTGCATGGCAGCTGGCATCTATGACGACCAAGAAAAATTGGTCGCGGGGCTTTCTATATCTGCCCCATCTGGCCGAATGGACGATAACTGGCTGCCTAAACTTAAAGAGACCGCCAGAGAGATTTCTCAAGCGCTTGGGTATACCGGCGGTTAGATTGAAATTCGCTGCTTAAGCTCCACGCACTGCTGATTTCGTAACAGAGCTTGGATTGACCCGGGATAAATTAGCTGGGCCTGACTCCAGCCAACGCCGAACGCGCTCGGCATCAGCAATACGGCTAAACTTTCCTGCCGAATCCAAAAATACCATGATCAATCGACGACCAGAAACCCTGGCCTGCATCACCAGACATTGACCTGCTTCAGAGATATAACCTGTTTTTTGAATTCCGATATCCCACAATGGGCTTTTTACCAGCCGGTTGGTGGTGTTGTACTTTAAGGTTTTATGACCCACTGCTACTTGGTAGCCTGGAGATGTAGACAGTTCTCGCAAGGTGGCGTCTGCATGGGCATAACTCACCAAAGTCGCCAGATCTCTGGCACTCGACTGATTTTTGCTGGATAAACCAGTAGGCTCCACATAACTTGTCGCATTCATGCCCAAGCTACTTGCCTTAGCATTCATCAACCCCACAAAGGTTGATAAACCACCCGGGTAAGTCCGACCTAAGGCGTGCGCCGCTCGATTCTCACTGGACATTAAAGCCAAGTGCAGGAGCTCACCGCGGGATAATTCTGTCCCCACTGCAAGGCGGGAGCTGCTACCCTTTTCCATATCCACATCGGCCTGCGTGATGGTGATCATCTCATCCATTGGCAATTTAGCCTCACTCACCAATACCCCGGTCATCAATTTGGTGATCGATGCGATCGGCAGCACCGCTTGCTCATTTTTCTTAAATAAGACTTCGTTGGTGTCTTGGTCAATCACGAATGCCACACTGGACTTTAAGTTCAAAGAGTCCTGTGAGGCGTGTAGACCCTCAGTCTGTCCAAAGGAGGGCCGGGTAGGAACAGCAGCAAACTTCATTTTCATGCGTTTACCCGCAGAATTTTTCGCGGCCATCTTCACTGGCGCTTTACTGATTCGCTGTTTCTTCGTATTCGTTTTTTGGTGTGTAACGGCAGCCTGCGCGCCAGGTCCTGCTGAAAAGACCAGTCCCAAAATAACAAATAAGTTTGCGAGGATTTTTTTCATTGACTTCCAAAGTTCAGGCTTGGACTAAGCTGAAAGTCCCTACCATTTACACTGATTATCTGAGTTTAATCAAAAAATCCATAAAATCAAGTACTTGCGGTAGAAACTTCAACTAAAAATCCTTGGCTTCTGATTATCCTTGGGCTGCAACGCGGTCGGTTTTGCTTTGCAATTTGTTCAAAGCGCTCAAATAGGCTTTGGCAGAAGCCACGACGATATCCGGATCGGAGCCCGTTCCGTTGACCACACGGCCACTGTTTTGCAGGCGCACGGTGACCTCCCCCTGACTCTCGGTAGATCCACTGATGGCGTTCACCGAGTACAGCACCATTTCCGCGCCACTCTTAATTTGCAGTTCAATCGCTTTAAGCGACGCATCCACCGGGCCGTTTCCGTCCGACGAAGATTTAATCTCTTTCCCGGCAACGGTGAAGACGATCTCCGCATGGGGTCGCTCACCGGTTTCGCTATGTTGCGACAATGAGATAAATCCAAATTGTTCGTTGTCATGCGCAATGCTTTCATCACTGACAAGCGCCAAGATGTCTTCATCGTAAATCTCTGTTTTACGATCGGCCAGTTCTTTGAAACGCGCAAATGCCGCATTGGTATCGGCTTCACTTTCCATCTGAACGCCTAAATCTTGCAGGCGCTGTTTAAACGCATTGCGACCGCTTAACTTACCTAAAACAATTTTGTTGGCCGTCCACCCCACATCCTCTGCCCGCATAATTTCATAGGTATCACGCGCTTTAAGAACGCCATCTTGGTGAATTCCAGAGGCGTGGGCAAAGGCATTGGCCCCAACGACCGCTTTGTTGGGCTGAACCACAAACCCTGTGGTTTGGCTCACCATGCGGCTGGTGGCCAAAATATGCTGTGTATCGATACCAAGGATCAAGCCGAAATAGTCTTTGCGCGTTTTGATGGCCATGACCACTTCTTCTAAGCTGCAATTGCCTGCTCTCTCACCCAATCCATTGATCGTGCACTCAATTTGCCTTGCACCGCCTACCTTGACACCCGCCAAGGAATTAGCCACCGCCATTCCTAAGTCGTTATGGCAGTGAACCGACCACACCGCTTTGTCGGAATTTGGAACGCGCTCGCGCAGGTTTTTGATAAAGTTTCCGTACAACTCAGGAATTGCGTAACCCACTGTGTCAGGAATGTTGATGGTGGTTGCGCCCTCTTTAATTACCGCCTCAATCACACGGCATAAAAAATCCGGATCACTGCGGTACCCGTCTTCTGGGCTGAACTCCACATCCGCCACCAAGTTTTTAGCGAATCGAACCGACTGCTTGGCTTGCTCAAACACTTGGTCATGCGTCATGCGGAGTTTCTTTTCCATGTGCAACGCTGACGTTGCAATAAAAGTATGTATTCGGCTATGAGCAGCCCCTTTGAGAGCCTCTGCAGAGCGGGAAATATCGCGGTCATTAGCACGTGAAAGAGAACAAATAACAGACTCTTTGATGGTGTTAGCAATCAACTGGACTGCGTCAAAATCACCATTCGAGCTGGCCGCAAATCCCGCCTCAATCACATCCACTTTGAGGCGTTCGAGCTGTCTTGCAATACGCAGTTTTTCGTCACGCGTCATCGATGCGCCCGGCGACTGCTCACCATCACGCAAGGTGGTGTCAAAAATAATCAATTTGTCGGTCATTTCAATACTCCAAACATCACTTGTGTAATCCGCGTTCATCGGGTTCATCGGTTGAGGTGCTGATGACACTGGTATGCAGGCCTTTAAAACGGCGCACGGCATACACCACATAACCACTGACACCATAGATCACAAAAATACCGAACATCACGGTGGGGGGGTCAATGTTGATTACCGCGATTCCTAAGGCAATCAGAACGATAACCGCGAAAGGAACACTCCTTTTCATGCTGACATCTTTAAAGCTATAAAACGGAATATTAGTCACCATGGTCAAACCGGCATAAAGAACCCAGGCAAACATAAACCAAGATACCGTTGCAGGAGCAACACCTGTGTCGGAGCACCACCAAATAAAGCCAGCGACCAAAGCCGCGGCTGCAGGAGAAGGCAAGCCTTGGAAGTAGCGTTTGTCGACCACGTTGGTATTGACATTGAACCGTGCTAGGCGCAACGCAGCACACGCGCAATACACAAACGCAGCAAACCAGCCCCATTTTCCTAACCCATTGAGAACCCAAACGTACGAAATGAGCGCAGGCGCAGCGCCAAAAGACACCATATCGGACAAGGAGTCCATTTGTTCGCCAAAAGCGCTCTGGGTATTGGTCATGCGAGCGACCCGGCCATCGAGACTGTCAAGAACCATGGCGCAAAAAATACCGATCGAAGACTGTATGAACTGCCCTTGCATGGCCATCACAATGGCGTAAAAGCCCCCAAACAATGCAGCCAAAGTAAATAGATTGGGGAGCACATAGATTCCCTTTCTGGGCTTACGCACCTGAACGACTTCTTCATCTGACGTGTTTGAATCCAATTCGTTATTCATACAATTTCCTTGGCATGACCTTTAACGGCCCAGGCTTTCCCTATACAAAATTTGAGTCTGAAGTGTACGACTTGGCACCCACTCAGAACAATAAAAAGCAAAAGGCCACCGAAGTGGCCTTTTGGTGATCCTTAAAGAACCATTAGTTGCGAGTTTGGTCAACGAGCTTGTTCTTTTTGATCCAAGGCATCATGGCGCGGAGCGTTTCGCCCACTTGCTCAATTTGATGCTCTGAAGTCAAACGGCGACGACTCAACAAGGTTGGCGCACCGGCCTTGTTTTCCAGAATAAAGCTTTTTGCATATTCGCCGGTTTGAATGTCTTTCAAACATTGGCGCATCGCATCTTTCGTCGCGCTGGTCACAATCTTTGGACCCGTCACGTACTCGCCATACTCGGCGTTGTTGGAGATCGAATAGTTCATGTTGGCGATGCCACCTTCATAAATCATGTCAACGATCAGTTTGAGTTCATGCAGGCACTCAAAGTACGCCATCTCAGGGGCATAACCGGCTTCAACCAAGGTCTCAAAACCCGCCTTGATCAGTTCAACCGTACCGCCGCACAGAACCGCCTGCTCGCCGAACAAATCGGTCTCAGTTTCTTCACGGAAGTTGGTTTCAATGATGCCCGCTTTGCCGCCGCCATTGGCCATGGCATAGCTCAAAGCGAGGTCACGGGTGCGACCTGATTTGTCTTGGTGAATCGCAATCAAATGGGGAACGCCGCCGCCTTGAGCGTAGGTTCCGCGCACTGTGTGACCTGGGGCTTTGGGTGCGACCATCCAAACGTCTAAGTCTGCGCGTGGGGATACCAAGCCGTAATGCACGTTAAAGCCGTGGGCAAACACCAAAGAAGCGCCTTGCTTAATATTGGGCTCAATGTCGTGCGAATAAACCGTTGCGATTTGTTCGTCAGGCAACAAGATCATGACGACATCTGCGGAGCGCACGGCGTCGGCTACTTCTGCCACCTTGAGGCCGGCTTTTTCAACCTTAGGCCATGAAGCTCCGCCTTTACGCAAACCCACAACCACTTTAACGCCGCTGTCGTTCAAATTTTGGGCGTGAGCGTGGCCTTGGCTGCCGTAACCAATGATGGCGACCGTTTTGCCTTTAATCAGGCTGAGATCACAATCTTTGTCGTAAAAAACTTTCATCTTTTTCTCCGAAATAAATAATGGCGTCTGGCGCCTAGTTGCAAAAAACCACCTCAGCTCAAGGCGAAAAGTAATACCGTCGCCATCAAAATCCGTTCGCGTTGAGCATGCCGAAGCGCGCGCACAGAATACACCCTTGCGATTGGCTAGACCCGCAAAATACGTTCTCCACGACCAATCCCGCTCGATCCCGTGCGCACCGTTTCTAAAATTGCGCCGTGTTCGATCGCCTGTAGAAACGCATCATTCTTGGATTGGTCACCGGTGAGTTCAATCGTGTAACTTTTTTCAGTGACATCAATGATGCGCCCGCGAAAAATGTCGGCCATACGCTTCATCTCTTCGCGCTCTTTGCCTACTGCGCGGACTTTTACCATCATCAACTCGCGCTCAATGTAGGCGCCTTCTGTCAAATCAACCACCTTCACCACTTCAATCAAACGGTTGAGGTGTTTGGTAATCTGCTCAATCACATCGTCTGACCCGGTGGTCTGAATAGTCATTCGCGACAGGCTGGGGTCCTCGGTAGGCGCAACGGTCAAGGACTCGATGTTGTAACCGCGCGCTGAGAACAAGCCCACCACCCGAGAAAGCGCTCCTGGTTCGTTTTCTAGCAAAACTGCAATGATGTGTTTCATAAATAGATCCCTCTTTTCGCTGCCCTCCCCTTGACGCGGTAACGTCAAAGCTTGGCAAACAATAGATTCGTCAATAGGTCAATTAATAAATTGTGAGATTGGAGGTTTTAGAGATCTTCCGACCCTAAAAGCATTTCAGTGATGCCCTTACCGGCTTGCACCATGGGGAATACGTTCTCTGTCGGGTCAGTGCGGAAATCCATAAACACGGTTCTGTCTTTCAGCCGCCGCGCCTCACGCAAAGCGGGCTCTACATCTTCAGGGCGCTCAATCAGCATACCCACATGGCCGTAGGCTTCCGCTAATTTGACAAAATTAGGGAGTGCATCCATGTAACTATGGCTGTAGCGGCCTTCGTATTCCACCTCTTGCCACTGGCGAACCATGCCGAGGTAACGGTTATTGAGCGCCACGATTTTGATCGGCGTGTTGTATTGCAAGCAAGTTGACAGCTCTTGGATACACATTTGTACTGAGCCTTCGCCTGTGATACAAAAAACTTCGCTTTCAGGTTTGGCCAATTTAATGCCCATCGCATAAGGGATACCAACACCCATCGTGCCCAAGCCCCCTGAGTTGATCCAGTGCCGAGGCTCATCGAATTTATAGTACTGCGCAGCCCACATCTGGTGTTGACCGACATCCGAAGTAATGTAGGTCTCTACATCTTTGGTCATATTCCAAAGTGTTTCCACCACGTACTGCGGTTTGATCACATCCCCTTTGCCCGGGTTGTACTTCATGCAGTCGCGTTTGCGCCATCCTTCAATCGTGTCCCACCAAGCACCCAAGGCGTTGCTGTCAGGTTTGACAGCGCCTTCTTTGATCATGGCGATCATCTCTAGGAGCACGTCTTTGACGTCACCCACAATCGGGATATCCACCTTGACTCGCTTGGAAATACTCGAAGGATCAATGTCGATGTGAATGATCTTTCTCTCGTTCTGAGCAAAGTGTTTGGGGTTACCAATCACTCGGTCATCAAAACGCGCACCCACTGCCAACAAGACATCGCAGTGCTGCATGGCGTTGTTTGCTTCTACGGTTCCGTGCATGCCCAGCATGCCCAAGAATTTTCTATCGCTGGCTGGATAGGCTCCCAAGCCCATCAAGGTATTGGTGCAAGGGTAGCCCAGCATGTCCACCAACGTACGCAACTCGGCAGACGCGTTGCTCAATAAAACGCCACCACCGGTGTAAATATAGGGCCGTTTTGCCGCTAGCAAAAGCTGCAGTGCTTTGCGAATCTGTCCGCCATGGCCCTTGCGTACGGGGTTGTACGAGCGCATTTCTACTGCAGCCGGGTAACCGGCATAAGGCACCTTTTTGAAGGAAACGTCCTTAGGGATATCGACCACCACCGGTCCAGGGCGCCCGCTGCGTGCAATATGGAACGCTTTTTTCATGGTTTCAGCCATATCGCGGGCGTCTTTTACCAAGAAGTTGTGCTTCACTATCGGGCGAGTAATGCCCACGGTATCGCACTCTTGGAAGGCGTCTAAGCCAATGGCGTGGGTCGGTACTTGACCCGTAATAATCACCATCGGTATGCTGTCCATATAGGCCGTTGCGATGCCAGTGACCGCATTGGTCACACCGGGACCCGACGTTACCAGCGCAACACCTACGTCACCGGTCGCACGCGCATAGCCATCGGCTGCATGCACTGCCGCTTGCTCATGGCGCACTAAAACGTGCTGAATCGTGTCTTGTTTATAGAAAGCATCGTAAATATGCAGCACCGCGCCGCCGGGGTAACCCCAGATATATTTAACGTTCTCTGCTTGGAGAGCTTTGACCAAAATTTCTGCGCCACGCAGTTCTTGGGTTGAATTTGCGCCTGCGTTTTCCAACGCGGCACCGGCCGAAGCCATTTCTGCTTTTGATATTTCCATGATGAACCTTTGTGAATTTCTCTAACGAAAGACCTTGGGTGCCCCTTCGCAAACTCTTGTGGAGCCGCGTTGGGACTTGAGGTCAAAGCCATAAGCGCATTGAATATTGCGCCGAACCATGACCCGTTTGCTTTTTTACTGCAACTCGGATTATCGCACTGCAACATGCGATTTTAATAAAGTGACGGACAAATGCTGCGTAAGAATGGAATAATCGACCGCTAAGCAAACCATTTAGGAATCCTTGGTCAGTGTGTCACTTCCATTCTCCGCTTGAGGTTTAAGTCTTTTGGCCACCGAACAAGAGCTCTCCGATTTTTTAAAAAGCGTGGAGAAACGCGCCTTTAAGCGCTCTATGTACCACGTTCGCAACGAAGAGTCCGCCTTGGACATTGTCCAAGACAGCATGATGAAGCTTGCCGAACACTACGGACACAAATCCCCTGAAGAGCTTCCCATGCTGTTTCAGCGTATTCTGGTCAACTGCACCATGGACTGGTTTCGTAGGCAAAAGACCCAAAATGCTCTTTTCTCCCGGATGAGCGATTTTGAATCTGGAAATGAAGACGATAACTTTAATATTTTGGAAGTATTGTCCCAATCTGCCAACAGTGAGCAAAATGAAAGTGCGGAAAATCAAGCGGATCGGGCCCAAACCTTGCAACAGATAGAAATGGCAATTCAGGACCTCCCTGCTCGTCAACGAGAAGCCTTCCTCATGCGTTATTGGGAAGAAATGGACGTTGCCGAAACCGCTACAGCGATGGGTTGCTCCCAGGGGAGCGTCAAAACGCACTGTTCTAGGGCGGTAGCCGCACTAGGGAAGGCACTTATTGCTAATGGGATACATGTATGAATAATCAATCAATGATGCAAAATCTAAATTCAGAACAACTCATCGACGCCTATGGTGCACGCCTTTCGGCTTGGTTAGACCCATCGGCCAACCAAGTTCCTGCTGATGTGCTGGAGCGCTTGCGTGCATCGCGGATGCAGGCCATCGCCAAGCGTCGCATATTGAAAATCGAAACCGCAACTTCTGTTTTTGCCAATAACGCCACCGCAACGCTGGGTGGTGATGCCCATTTCGGCTTTTGGGGCCGAGCCGCTAGCTTGCTGCCCTTGGTCGCATTGCTAGCCGGATTAATGGGGATTGGCGTACTACAAGAAAATCAGCGGGCCCAAGAGTTGGCTGAAGTGGATACCGCTATTTTGACGGACGAACTTCCACCAAACGCCTACACGGACGCTGGATTCGCCCAGTTCCTCAAGGCATCCGCACGGGATTAGACTGCGTATCTTGCTGATTCATACTTCAATGCCCCGACCTCGATCTTGGAATGCGCTGGGTGCCTTGCTCATCGCGCTTTTTCTCCCTTTTGCTTCCCAAGCCCAGGCAGCAGACGTTGGCCCAACTGCCCCGTTAATCCCAAAAGCAGCCGGTAAAACTTTACCCTTACCAGCTGCAATCTCGCCTACGGTTGCCTGGAATACCCTCAGTGCAGACCAAAAAATTGCATTGGCGCCACTAGAAGCCACTTGGGGGCAACTCTCAGCAGGACACCAGCGAAAGTGGATTGCGTTGTCTGCCAACCATCCCCAAATGACAGCGGATGAGAAAGACAAGCTCCTAGCAAGGATGGTTCAGTGGGCAGCGCTCAGTCCGAAAGAGCGCGAACAAGCGCGCTTGAATTTTGCCAACACCAAAAAAATCCCATCCGATGGCCGCACTGCGACATGGGAAACCTACCAAGCCTTGAGCGATGAGGAAAAGAAAGCTTTTGCTCAATCCGCTCCCAAAAAACCCTCAGGTGCAGCCGTCGCCCCGAAACCTGTTCCAGCCCAAAAGCTCGCTGAGGTTCCAGTCACTCGAAAAACGCCACCGCCTGTGACTGACGACAAGAACTCAACGCCCCTGATTAATCGCAACACCTTGTTGCCTCACCTAGCGAGGCCAAAGGCTTCTGCTGCTGCTTCTACTTCGCCGACTTCTGCGCCGGCTAACTAACAGCGTTGGCAAAGACGAAAGCGACTGTGAACTCCAATGAAATGAA
>QYPA01000132.1 GCA_007279715.1 Comamonadaceae bacterium
CAAAACGGCCATGAGCCGCTTGAATTCGATGACGTTCATTCTGAATTGACGCTTTCTATTGTTCTGCGTATATCCTTCACATATAACGTCTTACAAATCAATAGGTTGACACAGTTCTACTACAAGACTCCAACAGAGCTAAATTATTAGGCAAGCTGGGCGTTGAACCCTTTGGGGAAGGGTTCTTACTCGCTGATTTTCAGAGCGCTTTGAAGCAGCGCAAGGCACCGATTAAACAAGTGCTTTTGGCGGGTGAGGTGGTGGTAGGCGTTGGTAATATTTATGCGTCAGAGGCTTTGTTTTTGGCAGGTATTCGCCCAACCACCCGGGCTCTGCGCATAAGCCGACAGCGGGTAGAGCGTTTGCGCGAGGCCATTCGCACTGTGCTCGCGCGGGCCGTTGAAAAAGGGGGCAGTACCCTGAAAGACTTTTCAAACGCCCACGGGGAATCGGGTTACTTTCAATTAGAGGCCGCGGTGTACGCCCGCCAAGGCGAAGACTGTCGGGTGTGCGGCACGGCGATTCGCTTGATTCGCCAGGGCCAACGTGCTACTTTTTATTGCCCCACATGCCAAAAACCGTGACAGCGTCTTCCCAACGATTGCAATTTTCTGAGCACATCGTTGCTTGGCAAAAAGTGTATGGCAGGAACGACCTGCCTTGGCAAAATACCCAAGACCCGTACCGCGTTTGGCTGTCTGAAATCATGCTGCAACAAACCCAGGTGGTCACGGTGATGGGTTATTTCGATCGGTTTTTGCAAAGGCTTCCGAACGTTCAGGCCTTGGCTGCGGCCAGCTTGGATGACGTCATGGGCTTGTGGAGCGGCTTGGGGTATTACAGCCGAGCGAGAAATCTCCATCGCTGTGCTCAGGCAGTGGTTGATAAATGGGGCGGGATATTCCCCAAGACTGCACTCGAATTACAGCAACTCCCCGGGATCGGCCCATCGACAGCGGCTGCGATCAGTTCTTTGTGCTTTGGCGAGCGGGTTGCTATTTTGGATGCCAATGTCAAGCGGGTCTTAACGCGCGTTTTGGGTTTTGATGGTGATTTGGCCCTGGCGAGTCAGGAGCGCCATTTGTGGAGCGCAGCGGCTGAGTTGTTGCCCAAGGCTTCCAATGCGACCAATGCGATGCCGCGTTACACCCAAGGCATGATGGATTTGGGTGCGACGCTGTGTCTGCCAAAAACCCCTGCGTGTACGCAGTGCCCTGTGATGTCGCAATGCCTTGCAAACTCCCAAGGTAACCCACAGCGTTATCCGGTGAAAACACGCAAAATTAAACGTTCAACCCAGACCGTCTACTTGATTTGGGCGCATACCGAACGGGGCGATGTTTTTCTCAGCCAGCGGCCAGCGCCAGGGGTCTGGGCGGGTTTGTTTTGCCTTCCGTGGTTCGACAGCGAAGCGTCTTTAGTACAAGCCATTCCTGAGATTTGGCGAGAGCGTTTAGAGCCGATGCGTCCTTTTCTGCATGTCCTCACCCACAAAGATTTGCACCTTCATCCCTGGCGGCTTCGGGTGGATGTCGGCGCTGCGTTTGATGACCTATCGGGGACATGGGTTTCATCCCAACAATGGCCCGACTTGGGCTTGCCCGCCCCGGTAAGAAAGCTATTGTCAGGGGATTGAGCGGGCATCGAGCTCACGGTGGCGTGTGAGCGTGGCCCATTGGGTAGAAAATCGCTGCGATAAGCATTCAACTAAATACACAGAACGATGTTGTCCGCCCGTACAACCGATCGCCACAGTCACGTAGCTTCGGTGGTCTTGGGCCAAGGATGGGAGCCACTGTTCTAAAAAGCCTGCGACATGCTCAAACATGTCTTGGACAGGTTTTTGTGCTTTCAGAAATTCCGCCACAGGCGCATCTTTGCCAGTGAGATTGCGCAGGCTGTCTTCGTAATGGGGATTGGGCAGCATTCGCACGTCAAAGACGTAATCGGCATTCGATGGAACACCTTGTTTGAAAGAAAAAGACTCGAAGACCAAGGTCAATTGATCGGCAAGCGAGGCCACCAAATTTTTGACATAAGCCTGAAGCTGCGCCGAACGGAGCAGGCTGGAATCAATGATGTGCGAAGGCTCTCGCATGTCCATGAGCATCTTTCGCTCTAACTCAATGGCATCCACCAACGCTCTGCGTTCATCCGTAGAATCCGGCCCTGCGCTTTTTTGGGATAAAGGATGTTTGCGCCGCGTTTCTGAATAGCGACGAACCAAGGTGCCGGTAGAAGCATCCAGAAAAAGCGATTTGATCGACACACCCTCATAGCGCAACTGCTCGAGTTGCTTGGGCACCAAAGGCAAAGAAGAGGCGCTGCGCACATCCATGGCAATCGCAACGCGCGAGGCGTGGTGTTTTTTCTCAAGCGCTACAAAATCAAGCAGCAACTCGGGCGGTAAATTGTCGACGCAATAAAACCCGGCGTCTTCTAGGGCGTGCAAGGCCACAGATTTTCCTGAGCCTGACATACCGGTGATGAGAATCAGTTCCATGACCATGCCTTACGCGGCGCTTCGCGCAAGCATTTCTTGAGCGTGTGCGAGCGTGGTTTTGGAGCTGGCATCACCGCCCAGCATGCGTGCAATTTCTGTGGTGCGCAGGGTGTCGGTAACAGCGCTGACCGTGCTGACCGTCGTTCCACTTTGCAGACGCTTAGAAACCACCCAATGGTTATCGGCGCAGGCGGCTACTTGCGGCAAGTGGGTCACAGCGAGCACTTGGCGATCGCGCCCGAGCTTGCGCATCAGTTGGCCCACGGTATGCGCCACCGTACCGCCCACGCCCGCGTCCACCTCGTCAAAAATCAAGGTCTGCGCCGTACCAAGCTGGCTGGTGGTGACTGCAATGGCCAGCGCCATCCGCGAGAGTTCGCCACCGGAGGCGACTTTGCCGACGGGACGCGGCGTGCTGCCAGCGTGTCCCGCCACCAAGAAAACAATATCCTCTAATCCACTTTGTTGGGCTTGGCTGAGGGGCTCTAAAGCGACCTGAAATTGGCCGCCTTGCATCCCTAGGCCCTGCATCGCTTGGGTGATGGCGTCTGCCAAAAGCGGCGCAGCCTTGGTGCGGGCTTTGCTGATTAATTTGGCTTGTTCAAGGTACGCTTTGTGGGTTTGATTTTCCTGAGACTTCAAGCCTTCAATATCGGCCGCGGCGGCCAAGGCAGCGAGCGCATCGCGCCAACTGCTGAGCAAGGCAGGCAACTCTTCGGGGCTGCGTTTGTAGCGTCGGGCAAGCGATATCCACAAAGCCAAACGCGCGTCGAGTTCGGCCAGTCCTTGCGGGTCGAGTTCGGTGCGCCTGAGATAGCTTCGCAGCGAATGCGCAGCGTCTTCAATTTGCGCAAGGCTTGAAACAAGGGCATCGATGGGGCTTTGAAAGTCGGCATCCAGATGCACTTGGTGTTGGAGCTGCTGCAATGCCGCGTTGAGGGGTTTGAGTGCGTTGCCTTCTTCATCTTCCATGAAGTTCACCGCGGCTTGCGCTGAATCCATGAGCGTTTGTGCGTGGGCTAAGCGGCTGTGGTTGGCATTAAGCGCTTCCCACTCCAGTTCCTGGGGGTTGAGTTTTTCTAATTCACTGATTTGCCAAGCCAGCCGCTCTTGCTCTTGTTGCAAAGAGTCTTGGGCCTGTAAAGCTCGCGCCAAAGTATTTTGGGCTTGTCGCCATTGTTGCCAAGACGCAGTTAATTTTTGGGTTGAAATTTGCGCATAGCCATCGAGCAGACCGCGCACTGCGTCAGGTTGCGTCATGCTTTGCCACGCACGTTGGCCATGGATGTCGAGCAAATATTCACCAAGGTGTCGCAATAGTTGGGCGGTGGCGGGAATGCCATTGACCCAGGCGCGGCTTTTGCTGGTGAGGTCTACGGTTCGCCGAAGTAATAAGCTCTCTGAACTTTCAAAACCAGCGTCTTCAAGAAAGGAGGAGAGTGCATCGGGAGAATCAAATTCGGCGCTCACGTCGGTTCGTTGTGCGCCCTCTCGAATCACGCCCACATCGGCGCGCGCTCCGGTCACCAGTTGGAGTGCGTCAATCAAGATTGATTTACCCGCGCCGGTTTCTCCGGTCAGAACCGTGAAACCGCTTTCGAGGTCTAAATCGAGTTCATCGACGATAACGAAATCGCGCAGAACAATGCGTTTCAATCCCACTTTTTATGCCACTCCCTCATTCCAGTGTAGCTTTTGGCGAAGCGTATCAAAGTAGGTCCAACCCTGAGGGTGTAAAAACCGCACGTGCTGCTCTGAGCGACGCACCACAATGCGGTCCCCGTGCATCAAAGTCGCCAACGATTGCATATCAAAGTTCGCGCTGGCGTCTCGGCCTGAGACGATTTCGATGGAAATTTCGCTTGCATGGGACAACACCAAGGGCCGGTTAGACAGGGTGTGAGGCGCGATAGGCACCAAAACCCAGCCGGGGGTTGAAGGGTGCAGCAAGGGCCCGCCAGCCGATAAGGCATAGGCGGTTGAACCTGTGGGGGTGGCGATGATCAGGCCATCGGCACGTTGATTTGCCACAAAGTGTCCATCAACCTCAACCCGCAACTCCACCATGCCAGAGGTTGCGCCGCGATTGACCACCACGTCGTTGAGCGCCAGCGCAGAAAAGACACTGCGCCCGTCGCGGATAACTTCGGCTTGCATGAGGCTGCGGTCATCCACCACAAACTCGCCAGCGAGCATGGGTCCTAAGGTAGCGGCGTATTGTTCCAGTGGAATATCGGTAATAAACCCGAGGCGGCCTCGGTTAATTCCGATGAGTGGAACCTTGTATTGGGCGAGTCGCCTCCCAATACCCAACATGGTGCCATCCCCACCCACGACCAAACACAGGTCGCAGTGGCGTCCGATGTCTTCAATCTCCATCGCAAGATAACTGCTGAGCCCGAGGTTGGCAGCGGTTTCAGCTTCAATGACCACCTCACAGCCTTGACCCATCAAAAAATGGGCGATGTCATCCAAGGCCTGGCGTGCCGCGGCCACTGCGCTTGCAGAGTAGCTCGTTTGGTATTTACCAATCAGGGCGACCTGGCGAAACTGAGTTTTCAATCGGGACTTCATGACCAAATTACATCACTAAAATGCCTCCATGCTAGATGATCGCTCCAAGTTGTTGCTGAAGTCGCTGGTCGAACGCTATATTGCCGACGGCCAACCGGTGGGAAGCCGCACTTTGTCTAAGGCC
>QYPA01000136.1 GCA_007279715.1 Comamonadaceae bacterium
CTATGAATTGGCTAGACAACATCAAATGGGACGACAAGGGGCTGGTCCCCGCCATCGCCCAAGAAAAAGACAGCGGCGACGTGCTGATGTTTGCGTGGATGAACCGCGAGGCGCTGGAAAAAACGGCTGCATTAAAGCGGGCGGTGTATTTCAGCCGCTCGCGCAACAAGCTGTGGTTTAAGGGCGAGGAGTCGGGCCATGTGCAAACCGTCCATGACATTCGCATCGACTGCGATAACGACGTGGTGTTGCTGACCGTCACCCAAGAAGGCCATACGCCCGGAATTGCCTGCCATACGGGCCGCCACTCTTGCTTTTTCAGTGTTTTAAAAGACGGCCAATGGCAGAGCGTTGACCCTGTTTTGAAAAATCCGGACACTATTTACAAGTAATACCATGACCTCATCCTTGTCGCCCCCTTCCTCGTCCGCAGACGCGTTAATGCGTCTGGCGGCTGTCATTGAAAGCCGAAAAGTTGCTAATGGGGGCGATCCGCAGGCGAGCTATGTGGCGCGTTTGCTGCACCAAGGGCCTGACGCCTTTCTCAAAAAAATTGGGGAAGAGGCCACCGAGGTGGTGATGGCCGCCAAGGATGTAGACCATGGGGCAGACAAATCTAAAGTCATTTATGAAGTGGCCGATTTGTGGTTCCATACCCTGATTGCCTTAGCCCATTACGGTTTAACCCCGGCCGAAGTGATTGCTGAATTAGAGCGTCGCGAAGGAACCAGTGGGATGGAAGAAAAGGCGCTTCGCAAAGCTATTGCCAGAGAGAAGTTAGAGCCATGACCCACCCACAACACGATCCCGATTGCCTGTTTTGCAAAATTGCAAGCCACCAAATTCCCTCGCGCAAGGTCTATGAGGACGATGAAATTTACGCGTTTCATGACATCGCGCCCTGGGCGCCCGTTCATTTTTTAATCATTCCAAAACACCATCTCCCCTCGATGGCCCAAGTGACAGAGCAGCACGAAGGTTTACTCGGGCGCATGTTGGGTTTGGTGCCGAAATTGGCTTTGCAAGAGGGTTGTAACCCTTATCCAGAGGGGGGTTATCGCTTGGTAACCAATACTGGCACCGAGGGCGGCCAGGAAGTCAGGCATCTGCACTTTCACGTGATGGGCGGAACGCGCCCTTGGTTGCGCGGTTAGCGCAAGCTAGAATTCGATACATTCCTTAGGAGAGAGCAACATGGGTTTATCAACAACACACCTGATCATTTTTTTGGTCATTATTGTGGTTATTTTTGGCACCAAAAAATTGCGCAACATTGGCGCTGATTTGGGCGGAGCGGTCAAAGGCTTTAAAGACGGCATGAAACAAGGCGATGAAAAGGCGGCTGAGGCGCCGGCGCAGCAAGTCACTGCCAACACCGCAGCCCCCACGCCAACAGCCAACAAAGATGCGATTGACGTAGAAGCCAAGCCGAAGCTTTGAGCCTTCTCGTCGTTTGACATTCTTCGTTCCCGAGATGCATCCTCGTGTTTGATATTGGGGTTACCAAGCTGGCGATTGTGGGCGGAATCGCCCTGATCGTCATCGGCCCGGACAAACTCCCCGGATTAGCGAAAACGCTGGGCGCGCTCTTGGGGCGGGCACGGCGCTACGTTGCTGATGTCAAAGAAGAGGTCAACCGCTCGATGGATCTTGACGCGTTGAAGAAGATGAAAGAAGCGGTTGAGGGCGCTGGGAAAGAGGTCGAAAACTCCATTCAAACCACGTCCAGTGAATTCGAAGCCCAGTGGAGTGAAGCGATTCAATTGGCCGGAGAAACGCTCTCCGAGCCCTATACAACGCCCTACCGAAACGTAAAAAAACGTTGGCGTATCAAAATCAACGTTACCCCACGCTGGTACAAGGCCCGAGAGGGCTTGCGAACCAAAGCTTTATCTGGCGCAGCCCGTGTTGCGCGGTTTCGGCCCCCTAAAGTGAATCCATGACCGAACCCACATCTACAGACGATGAGCTTAAAGGCACAGAGCAACCGTTTGTCCAGCATCTGTTTGAACTGCGAGATCGCCTACTCAAAGCCATTTACGGCATAGCGATCGTTTTTTTGGTGTTGGTGTTTTATCCCGGCCCGTCGCAGTTATATGACTACTTGGCGATGCCCTTGGTTCGCTCTTTGCCAGAGGGCTCCAAGATGATTGCCGTGGGCGTGGTGTCGCCCTTTTTGGTGCCTATTAAAGTGTCTGTCATGGCGGCTATCGCGGTGGCCTTGCCTTGGATTCTTTACCAAATATGGGCCTTTGTTGCGCCAGGCTTGTATCGCCACGAGAAAAAATTAGTGATGCCTTTGCTGGCAGCGAGCACCTTGCTTTTTTATACCGGCGCTGCGTTTTGTTACTTTTTTGTATTCGGCCAGGCCTTCCCGGCGATTCAAAAAATGGCGCCTATTTCTGTGGCGGTGAGCCCTGATATTGAGGCCTATCTTGATTTCGTCATCACTATGTTTATTGCTTTTGGTGTGGCCTTTGAAGTACCCATCGTGGTGGTGATATTGGCTCGAATGAAAATCGTTTCAGTGGAACAGCTGAAAAAATTCCGGTCCTATTTTGTAGTCGCAGCCGCAGCGGTTGCTGGTTTGGTGACCCCGCCTGACCCGGTTTCGATGTTGGCACTTTTGATACCGATGTGTATCTTGTACGAGATGGGTATTTGGGCAGCTCAGTTTTTTATTCGCCATACCTCAGCGCCACTCGATGAGGAGGCCGCTCCCGAGGAACCGGTTGCGAAAGAAGAAACCAAAGCGAGCGCCGGCAGCTAGTCTTTGCTAAGGCGCTAAGAAACTAGGGCGCTACGGCTCTAGGCTTGGGCCGGGTTCCCGGGGTGATATTGAGCGCCAGTTTTTGCTGTTTGCGTTGAACCGTGAATGTGACGCTTTTACCGGGCGCTAAGCCGGCGACTTTGGCCAACATCTGCGTGACGTTCTGAATCGGGCTTGTCTCAATCGTGAGAATGATGTCCCCCGGTCGCATTCCGGCCAGAGCCGCTGGGCCATTTTGTAAAACCCCCGTAATAATCACGCCGCTGCTTGTGGCTGTATCAAACGCCTCGGCCAGTTCAGCAGAGAGATCATTAGGCTCTACGCCAATCCAGCCGCGCGTTACCTTGCCGTCCTTGACAAGGCTCTCGAGGACTTGTTTAGCGGTTGCTATCGGAATGGCAAAACCAATTCCCATGCTCCCCCCGGATCGGGAGTAAATCGCGGTATTGATACCCAGTAAGTTGCCTTGGATATCCACCAGTGCGCCGCCTGAGTTGCCGGGGTTGATCGCTGCATCGGTTTGGATAAAGTTCTCAAACGTGTTGATGCCTAGCTGATTGCGCCCAAGCGCACTCACAATGCCACCAGTAACCGTTTGGCCTACGCCAAAAGGATTGCCAATCGCTAAGACTTGATCCCCTATTTGAAGGGCGTCAGAGTCACCCAACACAATGACGGGTAGTTTGTCGAGTTCAATTTTGAGAACGGCCAGATCGCTGTCAGGATCGGTACCGATGACTTTCGCTTGCGAACGCCGCCCATCGTTTAAAACCACCTCTATTCCATCCGCACCTTCGATCACATGGTTGTTCGTGAGGATGTAACCATTGCTGCTCACGATCACTCCGCTTCCTAAGCCTCCAGAAGGTGCGTTATCGGGTTCGCCGTTAAAAAAGCGCAACCAAGGATCGGTCCCGAGTTTGTTTTTTCGGGCGTCCTTGCGGGTGCTGATACTGACAACGGCGAGAGAAGCCCTTTTTGCAGCCAAGCGGAAACTTCCGTGCGGGGAGTCGGTATTGAGCGTTGTAGGCGCTTCTAGCAATGCCACTGAGGTGCTGGCGGTCGTTGCTGGCCGGTTCCATTCGGGCTTCAAAGTAGCCACCACAAAATAGGCTGCCAAAAGCACGGTGACAGTTTGAGAAAACAAAAGCCAAAAACGATTCATTGCGGTGTCCATTAGACGCTGCACCCCGGAGGCAGCCAAGGGCTAAATTGTAGGCTCGAGACCCTTACCCAAACGGGTTCACAAAAGGGTTTTCAATTTTTGACACCAACTGATCGGATAATCAGCGAATGACAGACCGCCAAGAACTTATTAGTGCATTTGATGCGTTGCTTGAGCCTGACCGTTTCAAGGACTACGGCCCCAATGGGCTGCAGGTTGAAGGGCGGGCAGAAATTAAAAAAATCGTCTCTGGCGTGACCGCCAGCCAGGCGCTCATTGAAGCCGCCATTGCAGAACAAACAGACGCTATTTTTGTACACCATGGCCTGTTTTGGCGCGGCCAAGATGGGCGTGTCACAGGATGGATGCGTAAGCGGCTGGCTTTGTTGCTGGCGCATGACATCAATCTCTACGCCTACCATTTACCGCTAGACGCCCATCCTCTTTGGGGTAATAACGCGCAATGGGGCGAGCGATTAGGGTTCGCTGGCGACGGGCGATTTGGTGAGCAGCAGTTAGGTTGGCAAGGAACGCCAGCCGCCCCAGGTTTTTCGAGCGCACAGGCGCTCGCTGGCCATGTGCAAGCGGTGATGGGCCGCGCAGTTCAACTGGTCGAAGGACGCTCAGGGCCGATTCGGCGTGTCGCTTGGTGTTCTGGTGGGGCGCAAGGTTATTTTGAAGCTGCTATTGCAGCGGGGGTCGATGCGTTCTTAACGGGTGAAATTTCAGAGCCGCAAGCCCATTACGCCCGTGAATGCGGCGTCTCGTTTTTGGCCTGTGGTCACCATGCCAGTGAGCGTTACGGGGCGCCGGCATTGGCAGCGCACGTTGCGCAGCAGATGGGGATGGCCCATGTGTTTATTGATATTGAGAACCCAGCATGAGCGATCTTCCTTCGTCTTCTCAAGGAAAAAAAAGTCCATGGATCGCCATCACCATGGGCGACGCTGCCGGTATTGGGCCTGAAATCATCGCCAAAGCCTTTGCGCAGCAGCCCGTCTTGATGCGCAACTGTTTTGTGGCCGGAGACCTCGCTGCGATGCAACGGGCATGTGAATTAATTGACAAAGAGAAATCTTCATCTTGGAATGCGGCTCGAATCTCACAGCCAAAGGAAGTTCTCACACGCAATGAAAAGGTGATTCCTGTTTTGCAAGTGGGCGAAAGTTTAAAACCGGTTTCATGGGGGCGAGTCAGCCCATTGGCGGGGGAATTTTCTGGGCGCTGTGTCACGTGGGCCGCGCAAGCTGCATTGCGCGGCGAGATCGCAGCCCTGGTGACGGCGCCAATCAACAAAGAAGCATTGGCAGCCGCTGGAGAGCCCTACCAAAAGTACCCCGGACACACCGAGCTTTTACAAGTCCTCGCAGCGCAGCACACAAATCAACCTATTGCAGACATGCCAGTTCGCATGATGCTGGCTAATGACGAGTTGCGAACGGTGTTGGTCAGTATTCATTTGTCATTGCGAGAGGCCTTGGCGGCGGTGACGTATGACAGCGTGTTGCAAACCATTCAAATCACCCACCAAGCGCTCAGTAGGATGCTTGGGCGCAAACCGCGAATTGCAGTGGCGGGCTTAAACCCCCACGCGGGGGAAGGTGGGATGTTTGGGCGAGAAGAAATCGACGTGATTGCGCCAGCCATCCAAACGGCCCAATCCCAAGGCTGCGATATCAGTGGCCCGTGGGCCCCAGATACCGTTTTTATGCGAGCCCGTGCAGCGACTGGCAAATTGGCGGAGTTTGATGTGGTGGTGGCTATGTACCACGATCAAGGACTAATCCCTGTGAAGTATTTGGGCGTCGAACAGGGCGTAAATGTCACTTTAGGCCTCCCTTTGGTGCGAACCAGCCCAGACCATGGGACCGCTTTTGACATCGCCGGGCAGGGTCTTGCGGATGCCGCGAGCTTGGTAGCGGCAGTGCGAATGGCCGTGAAGCTAGCCTGACTTTGCTCTCCGCTACAATAGCTTTCTTCCCTAGTAGCGACTTTTCTTGAGGATTCTCATGAGTGACACCCTCGCTGGCCACACGCCGGCTGACCCCAGTAAACGGACTTGGATCATTGCGTCTACCTGCACCGGTATCGTTGGCGCAGCAGCAACCGCCGTTCCTTTTGTAAGCACCTTTCAGCCCTCGGAGCGAGCCAAAGCCGCTGGCGCAGCGGTTGAAGTCGATATTTCCGCGATCAAACCCGGCGAAAAAATAACCGTTGAGTGGCGCGGCAAGCCCGTTTGGATCGTTCGGCGCACCCCGGAGCAGTTGGCGACCTTGAACACACTCAATGGACAACTCGCAGACCCTGATTCCAAACGCAAGCAAGATGAGTTCACCCCTGTGTACGCGCGTAACGAAGGCCGATCTATCAAGCCCGAGTTTCTCGTCGCTGTGGGTATTTGTACCCATTTGGGTTGCTCGCCTTCTGATAAGTTTCAACTCGGCGCACAAGCTTCTTTGCCAGATGACTGGAAAGGCGGTTTCCTCTGCCCTTGCCACGGTTCGACCTTTGATATGGCAGGACGCGTTTACAAAAACAAGCCTGCGCCAGACAACTTGGAAATTCCGCCACACATGTACCTCTCCGACAGCAAGTTGCTGATTGGCGAAGATACCCAAGCCTGATTCGGAGTACCCCATGGCTGAAATGAAAGAAATATCCCCGAACGCGCCCGCAGGCACAAAGTTGCTGAACTGGGTCGACAACCGATTCCCTTTGAGTAAGCTATACAACGACCATTTGGGTCAGTACTACGCTCCCAAGAACTTCAACTTTTTCTATATCTTCGGCGGTCTGGCTACCTTGGTACTGGTAATTCAGATCGTTACAGGCATTTTTCTGGTGATGCACTACAAACCTGATGCAGCTTTAGCATTTGGTTCTGTCGAGTACATCATGCGCGATGTCCCTTGGGGCTGGTTGATTCGCTATATGCACTCCACTGGAGCCTCAGCGTTCTTTATCGTGGTGTACATGCACATGTTCCGTGGCCTGATCTACGGAAGTTACCGCAAGCCGCGTGAGCTGGTTTGGCTCTTTGGCTGCGGTATTTTCTTGTGCCTGATGGCCGAGGCTTTCATGGGATACCTTCTCCCATGGGGTCAAATGAGCTATTGGGGCGCTCAAGTGATTGTGAACTTGTTTGCTGCGGTTCCTTTTGTTGGACCTGATCTTGCCTTGCTGATTCGCGGAGATTACGTGGTTGGCGATGCGACCTTAAATCGATTCTTTAGCTTTCACGTCATCGCAGTGCCCTTGGTGTTGTTGGGCTTGGTTGCCGCGCACATCATTGCCTTGCATGAAGTGGGATCTAACAACCCGGATGGTGTTGAAATCAAGGACACCAAAGGTCCCGATGGACATCCTTTGGATGGGATTCCTTTTCATCCTTACTACACCGTGCATGACATTTTTGCAGTGAGTATGTTTTTGATGGTCTTTACCGCCATCATTTTCTTCGCTCCGGAATTCGGCGGGTACTTCTTGGAGTACAACAACTTCATTCCCGCAGACCCATTGAAAACGCCTTTGCATATTGCACCCGTTTGGTATTTCACGCCTTACTACTCCATGTTGCGGGCTATCACCAGCGAAATGGTGATCGCATTAATTGCCTGTGTGTGGGCTGCTGCCGCTTTGAGCGTATATAAATTCAAAATGCCGACCATCTTCAAAGGCCTGATCGTGGGCGCTGCTGTGGCTGTGACGGCCATGATGTTGTCCATTGACGCTAAGTTTTGGGGTGTTGTTGTCATGGGCGGCGCAGTGATTATTTTGTTCTTCTTGCCTTGGCTTGATAACAGCCCTGTGAAGTCGATTCGCTACCGTCCTGATTGGCACAAATACATGTACGCTGTATTTGTGGTTAATTTTGTGGTCTTGGCTTATCTGGGTGTGCAACCGCCCTCGGCGATTGGCGAGCGTGTATCCCAGGTAGGAACATTGTTTTACTTTGGTTTCTTTTTGTTGATGCCTTGGTGGAGTGTTTTGGGTCAATCCAAACCCGTTCCTGATCGCGTTACCTTTGCTGCGCACTGAGTCGGAGTTCAATCAAATGAAAAAAATCTTACTAAGTGCATTGCTTGTTCTGGCATCTATGTCTGGTGCTAACGCCAATACTGGCGGGATTGCGTGGGATAAGGCGCCCAATAAAACCAATGACCTCGCAGCGTTGCAAAACGGTGCCAAGTTGTTCGTGAACTACTGCTTGAACTGCCACTCCGCAGCCTTCATGCGCTTCAATCGTCTGAAAGACATTGGTTTAACTGACCAGCAAATCAAAGACAACTTGCTGTTTACGACAGACAAAGTCGGTGAAACCATGAAGTCTGCAATTGATCCTCGTCAGGCGAAAGAGTGGTTTGGTGCGAATCCTCCTGATTTGACGGTGATCGCACGCTCACGCTCCGCTGCGGGTCAGGGAACAGGCGCGGATTACTTGTATACCTATTTGCGAACCTACTACGTGGACGACGCCAAAGCCACAGGTTGGAATAATTTGGCGTTTCCTAACGTGGGTATGCCCCATGTGCTTTGGGAATTACAAGGTAAGCGTGCCCCTATTTATGCAACAGAAATGGTGCATGGTCATGAAACCGAAGTATTCAAAGGCTGGGAGCAACTCGCTCCTGGAAAATTGACGCCAGTTCAATACGATCAGGCCATAGGTGACTTGGTCAGCTACCTTCAGTGGATGGCCGAGCCGTCCCAAAACACCCGCGTTCGCGTGGGGGTTTGGGTACTATTGTTCCTTTCGGTAATGACGTTTGTGATGTGGCGACTGAATGCTGCGTATTGGAAGAATGTCAAGTAATTTGTAGGTCGTGTTTGTCAGTCGCCTCGGCGGTTGACGATCAATGCAGAGTGGGCTCGCCGCGGCAGTCCACTCTTTTTAATTTTTAGGAGTCCTTAGCCATGATGGTGCTGTATTCAGGTACAACCTGCCCTTTCTCTCACCGTTGCCGTTTTGTGTTGTTTGAAAAAGGCATGGACTTTGAAATCCGTGACGTCGACTTGTACAACAAGCCGGAAGACATCAATGTCATGAATCCTTACGGACAGGTTCCGATTTTGGTCGAGCGCGATTTGATTTTGTACGAGTCAAACATCATCAATGAGTACATTGATGAGCGCTTTCCGCATCCCCAGCTCATGCCCGGCGATCCAGTCGACCGCGCCCGCGTTCGCCTCTTTTTGCTGAATTTCGAGAAAGAATTGTTTGTGCACGTGGCTACTTTGGAGTCTCGCGCTTCAAAGGGAAATGAAAAAACTTTGGAAAAAGCCCGCTCGCACATCCGTGACCGTTTAACCCAATTGGCCCCTGTGTTTCTTAAAAACAAATTCATGATGGGCGACAACTTCTCCATGCTGGATGTGGCGATTGCCCCCCTGTTGTGGCGTTTGGAGTATTACGGAATTGACTTGAGTAAGAACGCGGCACCCTTGCTGAAGTACGCAGAGCGCATTTTTTCTCGGCCTGCGTACATTGAAGCTTTGACGCCATCTGAAAAAGTAATGCGTAAGTAATTCACGGATCAACTCAACGTCTGCGAGATTGAGTATGGATACTTTAGAGGCGACCTCCACACGGCCTTATTTGGTTCGTGCAATGTACGAGTGGTGTGTGGACAATGGCCTCACTCCATTTCTAGTCGTTTCTGTGGATTCAAGTGTGCGGGTTCCCCAAGAGTTCGTGCGTGATGGCGAGATTGTTCTCAATGTCAGCTCTGGGGCAACCAACCAACTCAGCATGGGCAATACGTTCATTGAGTTCAAAGGCCGGTTCAGCGGAGTCGCCCGCGATATCGTGGTTCCCATGGAACGCGTGTCTGCCATTTACGCGCGTGAAAATGGCCAAGGCATGACATTTCCTGTCCAGTCGGCTGACAAGGAAAAAGGCGATAAGACGGAGAACCCTGCCGCGTCCGCTCAACCTGAGTCACCTCCAAAGCCCCGCCCCGCTTTGACGCGTATTAAATAAATAACAACTGTGCTTGCGGAGAAAAGCCAGCGCATGCTGGGTTAGAATTCAGCCCGTGCCGCTTTAGCTCAGTTGGTAGAGCAACCGCCTTGTAAGCGGTAGGTCGTCAGTTCGAATCCGACAAGCGGCACCATTTCATACTAGTTACCTTTGCCCGCCATGGCAACCTTGAGACGAATCTGCGTGACATCCCACCCTTTGATGCGCAAGTGGGATTGCATTGCAGGAATAAGCTGCCTGAGTTTGGATGCGATGGCGTTATTGTCTAGAACCAAACACCACACCGTACCCTCTACGGGGCCGGCTTTTATCCCAGAACGCAATAAGGGCGGTATAAGATGCTCTACAGATTTCAAACGCGATGCTGAATCGGTCGCCAGTTCTGCCAAGCGTGCGAGGGTAGGAGACTCTTGCGTTGCCTCTAGTACCGTCCAAGCCTTGTGGTGACGATGCATATATTCAATAAGGAGCAGTCCGCATGCAACTGATTATCACGGATTCTCGACTGGCTAAAAGCCGGGTCCTGCAAGTGGGCGGATTGGCGCTGGCTTTGTGGTTAACGGGCATTTTCTTGGTGGTCACGCTCATCTCCGGTGCGGTTTACCACTGGGTCCTTTTAAAGGGTGCCAGAGAAGGTTGGCCTGTGATCAGCACCGTGATGCGGTTGGTGGTGCGTGAAGAATTTGAGCAAAGAGACCGCTATTTGCGCGAAAACATCGAAGTCATGGCCAAAAAAACAGGTGAATTGCAAGCCAAGATGCTGCAGTTGCAATCTCTCGCGGAGCGGGTGTCCGGTTTGGCAGGGATCAACCCCGAGGCGATTAAGGTGCAGCCAGGTCAAGGAGGTGCGTTGGTCGCAGGTCGAAACCTTTCGCTTCAGGAGTTGGAAGCCACATTGCAACTGTTGGATCAAACGGCTAGCCAGCGCACCGACGTAATGACGGCGATTGAATCCAGGTTGTTCGAGCAAAAAATGAAAAAAATGATGCTTCCGACCCAGTCCCCTGTGCCTAACGTGGCGACGGGTTCGGGTTTTGGAATGCGCATTGACCCTTTTCGTGGGCTTTCCGCGGTCCACGAGGGCTTGGATTTCCCGGCAACGCCTGGAACGCCTATTTACGCCGCCGCCGGTGGAGTCGTGGTAACCCAAGAATTTCATTTCCAGTTTGGCAATTTTCTAGAAATCGACCATGGCAACGATTTACTCACGCGTTATGCCCACTCGTCCAGAGTGTTCGTGAAAAAAGGTGATCTCGTCAAAAGAGGTCAAAAAATAGCCGAGGTCGGAAATTCTGGACGGTCCACCGGTTCGCACCTTCATTTCGAGGTCTTGGTTAAGGGCGTTGCGCACGACCCACAAAGGTTTTTAGCTGCCTCTTCGCTAAAGCCAGCAATCGCCACTGCGCAACGGTAAAATCAGCGGTTTTAGTGGCGTCAACAAAAGAGACTCGACAAGAGTCACTTTTACCCACTGCCCGCCGTGTTTTTAACGAATTGAAAAAGGACTGCGCTGTTCTGCACCCCTTGGTGGGATGTGGGCCAGTCTTGAACCCATGCCCCTTAAATTTTTGACAAAACTCTTTGGCAGTCGCAATGATCGCCTGCTTAAGCAGTACCGCTCTACTGTGACGCGTATCAACGCGCTAGAGCCGCAATACGAAGTTCTCACAGACGAAGCGCTCAAAGGGAAAACGGAAGAATTTAAAACTCGGATTGCGGCGGGTGAGAGTTTGGACTCTATTCTTCCTGAGGCTTTCGCAGTCGTGCGTGAGGGCTCAAAGCGGGTCATGAAGATGCGCCACTTCGACGTGCAGTTGCTCGGTGGCATGTCGCTGCA
>QYPA01000113.1 GCA_007279715.1 Comamonadaceae bacterium
ACATCAACGCCAGCAGGCACAACGACAGGTAGTTTTCCTACACGGGACATTTGTTATTTCTCCTCAATGTAGGGTTAAGCGACGTAGCAAAGCACTTCGCCACCGACACCGGTAGCCCGCGCTTTGCGGTCTGTCATCACACCCTGAGGCGTCGTAACAATCGCCACACCCATGCCGTTTTGGACTTGGGGGATTGCATCGCTTCCACGGTAAACGCGCAAGCCAGGGCGGCTGACACGCTCAATGCGTTCGATGACAGGGCGACCTGCGTAGTACTTCAAAGCGATTTCTAAAACCGACTTACCGTCAGTTGCAGTTACTTTGAAGTCATCAATGTAGCCTTCGTCCTTAAGGACTTGGGAAATGGCAACCTTCACTTTGGATGAAGGCACCAATACGGTTGGCTTAGCGACCATTTGCGCGTTACGAATACGCGTTAACAGGTCAGCAATGGGATCACTCATACTCATATTTGGTTCTCCTACTGCTTACCAGCTGGCCTTGACGATGCCAGGGATTTCTCCGGCAAACGCCATTTCACGGATTTTTGCCCGACCCAGACCAAAGTGCTGAAACGTTCCACGAGGGCGTCCAGTGATGGCACAGCGGTTACGCTGACGGGTAGGGTTCGCATTGCGCGGAAGTTTTTGCAGACCCAGACGGGCAGCAGCACGCTCTTCATCGGTACGCTTTGCGTCACCGGCAATTGACTTAAATTCCGCATATTTCTTAGCGTACTTTGCAGCCAACTTATCACGTTTGAGCTCGCGCTCGATTAAAGCCATTTTAGCCACGGGTCACCTCAGTTCTTGAACGGGAAGCGGAAGCCAGCGAGAAGCGCTTTGCACTCTTCGTCCGTCTTAGCAGTCGTCGTAATGCTGATATTGAGACCGCGCAAGGCGTCAACCTTGTCGTATTCAATTTCAGGGAAAATGATCTGCTCTTTTACGCCGATGTTGTAGTTACCACGGCCGTCAAATGCACGTCCAGAGATACCACGGAAATCGCGAACACGGGGCAGGGCCACGGTAACAAAGCGATCGAGGAATTCATACATCTGAACTCCGCGCAATGTCACCATACAACCAATCGCTTGGCCTTCACGAATTTTGAATCCGGCAATCGCCTTTTTCGACTTCGTAACTACAGGTTTTTGTCCCGCAATTTTGGTCAAATCCGCAACCGCGTTATCCATCACCTTTTTATCGGCAACAGCCTCGCTCACGCCCATATTGAGTGTGATCTTGGTTAAACGGGGAACCTGCATGGGAGAAGTAAAACCGAACTTAGTCATCAGTTCGGGAGCTACTTTCTCGCGGTAGTGTTGTTGTAGACGTGCCATTTTTATGCCACCTTGATTTCTTCGCCGCTTGACTTGTAAACACGAACGCGTTTACCGTCAGCCTGCATCTTGATACCAACACGGTCCGCCTTGCCAGACGTTGCGTTGAAAATAGCAACATTGGATTGATGGATAGGCATTGTTTTCTCAACGATGCCGCCGGTTGCGCCTTTGAGGGGATTGGGCTTGGTGTGTTTTTTCACCATGTTCACGCCATCAACCACCACATGCGAGTCATCTTTACGCAGAGAAACCACTCCGCGCTTGCCTTTATCACGGCCAGCGATGACGATAATTTGATCGCCCTTGCGAATCTTGTTCATGTCGCGCGTCCTTACAAAACTTCAGGAGCAAGAGACACGATCTTCATGAACTTTTCAGTGCGCAACTCGCGCGTCACTGGTCCGAAGATACGGGTGCCGATTGGCTCCAACTTAGCATTCAGCAACACAGCCGCGTTGCCATCGAACTTCACCAAAGAGCCGTCGCTACGACGGATACCCTTTGCAGTACGAACCACTACCGCGCTGTACACCTCGCCTTTTTTGACGCGTGAACGGGGGGCAGCTTCTTTAATGCTGACTTTGATGATGTCACCTACGCTAGCGTAGCGACGTCGAGATCCACCTAGCACCTTGATGCAAAGGACGGATTTTGCGCCGGTGTTATCGGCGACTTCCAATCGAGATTCTGTTTGGATCATTTCATTATTCCCAACTTGCACCGAACAAGTTGCTAGCAGTTAAACCATCAAGGAACAACCACCTGCAACGATTTCAGTCAGTCTTGGGCCCGCTGTCGGCAACTCAAACCACTCGAGCTGCTTTCATTTGGGCAGAACTTCATACTTTTTCAAGCGAAGCCCTCTATTATGCACGTTTTTAGGCTGGTGTGCGAATATTTCTAAGAAATTTTCCAATATTGCTGCGCCAAAGTGCAAAATTTCCCCGTCTCGGGGTCGGCTCCCAATTCCTCCTCGAGGATTTTCCCCACATCAGCAGCCACGGCAGCAGCCGCTTTTGCATCTAAAAAGAGTAAACGCGAACGCCGGGCAAGTACATCTTCAACCGTACGCGCGTATTCATAGCGGGCTGCAAACCTAACCATCGCCTCATTCAAGCCTTCGGCTATCCAACGACTCGCCCCTGTCAAGGCGGCAACCGCTGCTTGTTCGGAGCCGTAAGAGTGAAGACCTGGGGCCAAACTTAAAGACACTTGCGCCTGACCCGCTCCGGGGGACCCCACCAAAGCCAGCTTATGGGTTTCAGAGGCAGCCGCGGGGCGCAGTAATTTGCTTTCGACGCAGGCATCCAATACATCTTCGGCCATGACGCGGTAAGTGGTCCACTTCCCCCCTGTCACAGTCACCAAACCACTGCGACTGATTTCAACCGTGTGCTCCCGGCTGATTTTTTTGGTCGCTTGCGCATTGTCATCGTGCTGTTTAACCAAGGGCCTTAAGCCGACCCAGATGCTTTTAATATCCCTTGGGGTCGGAGCCTTGCGCAAATAGCGCCCCGCTTCACGAAGAATGAAATCTGTCTCTTCTTGGTAAGGCGTCGGCTCGAGCGCCAAATCCTTTGAAGGCGTATCCGTCGTTCCCAAAACGACTTTACCCAGCCAAGGCACTGCAAACAATACGCGTCCATCCGAAGTCTTGGGGACTATCAGCGCGACATCTGAGCCTAGAAACTCTTGATCAACCACCATGTGCACCCCTTGGCTAGGCGCGACCATGGGTTTTACGTCTGCGGGGTGATCTGTGTCTGCATATGCGCCGTCATTTTCTCGCAGCGCATCCACCCACACACCCGTTGCATTGACCACGCAGCGACTGCGAATACGGTATTTTTTTTCAGTGAACGTATCAACGCACTCCAGTCCAGCGATCTTTCCGTTCTCATAGTGCAACTGATCGGCTCTGCAGTAGTTCAGCAAAAAAGCACCGCGCTGTGCTGCCGTTCTTGCGATGGCCAAAGCCAAGCGGGAGTCGTTGAACTGACCATCCCAGTATTTCACCCCGCCCCGCAAACCCTTGGGCTGCGCCATCGGTAGCAAAGCTTGGGTTGCGCTGCGCGATAAAAACTCTGTCTTCCCAAGTCCTGCTTTGCCTGCCAGTTGGTCATACAAGGTCAAGCCAACGCCATAAAACGGCGTCTCCCACCACCGATAGGACGGCATGACGAACGCCAAGGGTTGGGCAATATGGGGCGCGTTATGCAGCAAGGTGGTGCGTTCATGCAGCGCCTCACGTACCAATGAAATATTACCTTGCGCTAAATAGCGAACGCCACCGTGCACCAGTTTTGTTGAACGTGAAGAAGTCCCTTTTGCGAAGTCATGCGACTCCACCAAAACCACACTCAAACCTCTCGCTGCCGCATCCAAAGCAACACCCAGACCCGTCGCACCACCGCCAACAACAGCGATGTCATAGGTGCGATCTTCGGCCAAACGAGCGAGCAATTCAGCGCGCTGGGTCAGAAGCAAAGAGGTATCGCAGGACATAAGAATGTACAAAAATTGGCGTACAGATTCCCCTGCCCACCTGGGCGAGAGATCCTACTTTTCTATGAAAGGCCGTGCAGCAGAACACTGCACGGCCGCCCTTCAGATCGAGTTCATCACTCGAATGAATTAACGAACCTTGCCGGCTTTCCACGCGTTGAGCAGCGTGTCATAGGCAATCGTTTCACCCTTTGGCTTTTCATTCGCCAATTTTTTCCATGGTGCGCCCTTGTCGCTTAGCCACTTGCTTGGATCCATCTTGGCATTCAACTTCGGTGCGCAATGGGCCATGCCTGCTCGCTCCAAACGTCCCATCACCTGATCCATCTCCTCAGCCAAGTTATCCATAGCGGCTTGTGGCGTTTTTTCGCCCGTTACAGCAACCGCGACGTTTTTCCACCACAACTGCGCAAGCTTGGGATAGTCAGGGACGTTATTGCCAGTGGGTGTCCAGGCCACCCGTGCCGGGCTACGATAAAACTCAACCAATCCGCCCAATTTCGGCGCCATGTCGGTCATTGTCTTGGATTGGATATCGCTTTCACGAATAGGCGTTAGACCAACCACCGTCTTTTTGAGGGACGTTGTTTTGGAAGTGACGAACTGGGCATACAACCAAGCTGCAGCCACTTTATTTGGATCATGGTCTTTGAAGAAAGTCCATGAGCCAACGTCTTGGTAACCGTTTTGCATACCCTGTTTCCAATATGGGCCATTGGGGCCTGGAGCCATCCGCCACTTCGGTGTGCCATCAGCATTCACAACTGGGAGTCCTGGCTTGACCATGTCGGCCGTAAAAGCCGTGTACCAAAAGATCTGCTGGGCAATTTGGCCTTGGGCTGGCACAGGGCCGGCTTCGCCAAAAGTCATACCACTGGCTTCTTTGGGTGCATACTTTTTCATCCAGTCGATGTACTTTGTCAACGCGTAGACAGCCGCAGGAGAATTGGTCGCACCACCGCGCGACACAGACGCGCCTACAGGTGTGCACTTGTCAGCTGCAACACGAATACCCCACTCATCTACAGGCATCCCGTTAGGAATACCAATATCAGCTGTTCCTGCCATGGACAACCATGCGTCAGTAAAACGCCACCCTAGTGATGGATCCTTTTTGCCGTAATCCATGTGGCCGTAAATTGGCTTGCCATCAATGGTTTTTACATCTTCACTAAAAAACGCAGCAATGTCTTCGTAGGCGCTCCAGTTCAAAGGTACGCCCAAGTCATAGCCGTATTTAGCTTTGAATTTTTCTTTCAAGTCTTTGCGGTCAAACAAATCCGCACGGAACCAATACAGGTTAGCGAACTGCTGGGTTGGCAGTTGATACAACTTGCCGTCTGGGGCAGTCGTGAAACTAGTACCAATAAAATCTTTAATATCGAGGCCCGGATTGGTGTATTCCTTGCCTTTACCTGCCATATAGTCGGTCAGATTCATGATCTTTCCGTAGCGGTAATGGGTTCCGATCAGATCAGAGTCGCTGATCCAACCGTCGTAAATCGATTTGCCTGATTGCATCGACGTTTGCAACTTCTCAACCACATCGCCTTCTTGGATCAAGTCGTGCTTGACCTTAATTCCCGTGATCTCTTCAAAAGCCTTAGCCAGAGTTTTTGACTCGTATTCATGAGTCGTAAGCGTTTCAGAAACCACTGAAATTTCTTTGACGCCTTTGGCTTGCAGTTTTTTTGCTGCGTCAATAAACCATTTCATTTCAGCTGCTTGCTTGTCTTTAGACAAGGTTGAGGGCTGAAACTCATTGTCGATCCACTTTTTTGCTGCTGCCTCATCCGCCCAAGCGCTGTTTGCC
Source organism: Comamonadaceae bacterium (assembly GCA_007279715.1). Taxonomy (GTDB): domain Bacteria; phylum Pseudomonadota; class Gammaproteobacteria; order Burkholderiales; family Burkholderiaceae_C; genus Allorhodoferax. The sequence goes on from QYPA01000113.1 coordinate 5,664, forward strand.
AGCGCGCAAGCGATTGCGACGGATACCGCTGAATACCGTAACTTCATGCTATGTCTCCTCAATTGTTAAAACCCCCAACTAACAAAGGCATATTCGACTCTAGGGGAAATTGAGCCGATCCTTACCCAGCTTTCACTCATCCTTTATTGAGGATGAGTGAAAGCAAAGCCATTGAAAATACAAAACTAATCCAAATCGATGGGTCTTCACCCAAGCTAAACCACTCAGCAAGGCGTCCACTTAATCCGACGAAAGCCAAATTCACATAAGCTGCGCTGAGTAAACCAATAAATAAGCGATCACCACGGGTGGTTTCAATTGGTAAAAATCCTTTACGAAGAACGGTTGGCGATTTGACTTCCCAAACCGTCATCCCCACCAGCATGAGACCAATACAAGAAAAAAAAACCGTTACCGGCGTTGTCCACGCCATCCACTCAAACATGACCAATTACTCCTTTAAACGCGCCCCATTGCAAAACCCTTAGCGATGTAATTTCGAACAAACCAAATCACAATGGCACCTGGAACAATTGTCAATACGCCAGCTGCCGCCAAAGTCGCCCAATCCATTCCAGCCGCCGACACGGTGCGTGTCATCGTGGCCACGATGGGCTTGGCATTGACGCTAGTCAGTGTTCGTGCCAAAAGCAGCTCTACCCAGCTGAACATAAAACAAAAGAAGGCAGCCACCCCGACGCCCGCTTTAATCAACGGGAGAAAGATTCGGACAAAAAAACCGGGGAAAGAGTAGCCATCGATATACGCGGTCTCATCAATTTCTCTTGGAATACCGCTCATAAAGCCTTCCAAAATCCAGACGGCTAAAGGCACGTTAAACAACAAATGCGCAAGCGCCACAGCCAAATGGGTATCCATCAAACCCACCGTGGTGTAGAGCTGAAAAAAGGGAAGTAAAAATACAGCTGGGGGGGTCATGCGGTTGGTCAGCAACCAAAAGAAGACATGCTTGTCGCCTAAGAAGCTGTAACGTGAAAATGCATATGCCGCTGGTAGCGCCACCGTAATCGAAATTACGGTATTCATTCCCACATAAATCAAACTATTGATGTAACCCGAATACCAAGACTCATCGGTAAGAATGGTCTTGTAATTTTCCCAAGTGAAGTGCTGCGGAAAGAGTGCGAAGTTTGCCAAAATTTCAGTGTTGGTCTTGAACGACATATTGACCATCCAATACACCGGCAACAGGGCAAACACCATATAGACCCACAAAAAGAGGGTTCGCTTCTGAAACGCTGGTTTAGGCATGGTCACCCTCCTTGGCTTGGGTTCCAACACGCTGCATCCAGTTGAACAAGATGAAACACATTAGCAAAATAATGAGAAAGTAGATCAGCGAGAACGCTGCTGCAGGTCCCAGGTCAAACTGGCCCACAGCTTTTTGGGTCAGGAATTGGGATAAGAAAGTGGTCGAATTTCCAGGTCCACCGCCGGTCAACACAAAAGGCTCGGTGTAAATCATGAAGCTATCCATAAACCGCAATAAGACTGCAATCACCAACACGCCACGCATCTTGGGTAATTGAACATAACGAAACACTGCGAACTTGCTTGCGCCATCAATGCTGGCAGCTTGGTAATAGGCGTCTGGAATGGATCGCAAGCCTGCATATCCGAGTAAGCCGACCAAAGGCGTCCAATGCCATACGTCCATCACCAATACCGTTAACCACGCATGGGTTGCGTTACCGGTGTAGCTGTAATCGATACCCATCCCTTGCAAGGCAGCCCCTAACAAGCCAATATCGGTTCGTCCAAAAATTTGCCAAATCGTTCCAACAACGTTCCATGGAATCAGCAACGACAACGAAACGATGACAAGCACGGCAGATGCTTTCCATCCTTGGGCAGGCATCGATAAAGCCAACAAAATTCCCAAAGGAATTTCCAATGCCAAGACCGCAAAGGAAAAGGTTAGTTGACGCCATAGCGCCCCATGCAATTCTTCATCACGCATGATGGCGGCAAACCACTCCGTTCCTACAAAAACTCGCCGCTCAGGAGAAATGATGTCTTGTACCGAGTAATTAACCACTGTCATCAATGGCAAGATCGCCGAAAACGCCACACATACCAACACCGGTAGGATCAAAAACCAGGCTTTTTGGTTGACGGGCTTGTTGCTCGCGTTCATTGCACAATTTCCTCATTTTTATAGAAGCAAGTTTTTTCTCCTATCACTTGGAGCCAAATCTGTTCACCAATCGCAAAGGAGACTGCTGTGCTTTGCAATCGCACTTTGAATCCGTGTCCAGACATAGTTGCGCTGATGATGAGATGGGTGCCCACGTCCCGAATTTGACTCACCGTCATTGGAAGCGCACCTTGCGTCTGTGGCAATACAACTTGCACATACTCGGGCCGAATTCCCAAAGTAATGTCACCCTGAGGAAGTCGAATGGCTGTTTTAGGATGACCTAGATTCACACCACAAATTTCAACACCACTTGCATCAACTCGACCTGGCAAGAAGTTCATTCCGGGTGAGCCAATGAAATGCCCAACAAAAGTGTGGCTGGGTCGTTCGAACAAATCAGCCGCAGGACCCATCTGAACAGCACGCCCGCGCGTCATCACCACCACTTGCTGCGCAAAAGTCAGGGCCTCCACTTGATCATGGGTCACGTAAATCAGAGTGAGTTTGAGCTCCCGGTGAATTTGTTTGAGTTTGCGGCGCAACTGCCATTTCAGGTGCGGATCAATCACGGTCAAAGGCTCATCGAATAAAACCGCTGATACATCCGGACGAACAAGTCCACGCCCCAAGGATATTTTTTGCTTTTCGTCAGCAGAAAGACCTGAGGCACGCTGATTAAGCTGCCCACTCATTTCTAACATTTCGGCAATTTCACCTACCCGTTTTTTAATTTGGTTAGGCGAGACCTTGCGATTTCTCAAAGGAAAGCCCAGGTTTTCTGCAACCGTCATGGTGTCGTAAATGACGGGAAACTGAAACACTTGCGCGATATTGCGCTGCTGCGGTGTTTCGGCTGTCACGTCTTTGCCATCAAACAAAACGCTGCCATGTGAGGGGGCTAACAGCCCTGACATGATGTTGAGCATGGTGGTTTTTCCACAGCCCGAGGGGCCAAGCAAGGCGTAGGCTCCACCATCTTCAAAAGTCATTTTTAGCGGTAACAGCGCATAGTCAGCATCTGACTGCGGGTTAGGTTTGTAGGCGTGCGCCAGATCAAGCTCTATACGTGCCATATCAACGCACTCCTTCGCGACCAGGGGAGAGCAGCAGCATCCCGCTCGCATCAAATACATACAACTGGCGCGGATGAAAGTAAGACGTCACATGGGTTCCGAGCTCAAAGTAATGCACACCCGTGAGTTGCGCCACCATACCGCCCAATGGCGTATCCAGGTGAATAAAGGTATCGGAGCCCGATATTTCTGCCAGTTCAACCGAACCTGGCAAAGCGAGGTCGCCTTCTTGGGGTTTCACTCTTAAAGCGCTAGAGCGAATGCCCACCGTCAACGCAGGGTCAGCCTGAGTGGGGAAAGCTAACGCAGCGAAAAACGTGGGAGAAAGCTGAACGCCGTCAGAAACCGCTTTCGCTGGCAATAAATTCATTGGCGGATCGCTAAAGGCCTTGGCTACGCGCACCGAATTAGGCTGATGGAAAACCTCGGCCGTGGGGCCATATTGCAATAATTCACCAGCGTCCATGACCGCGGTATAGCCACCCAATAAGAGCGCCTCTCCAGGTTCGGTGGTGGCGTATACCACCGTCGAATTCCCTAACGCAAAGAGCGCCGTCAATTCATCACGCAACTCTTCTCTTAATTTGTAATCTAAATTCACCAAGGGTTCGTCTAGCAACATCAGAGGCGCACCTTTTGCCAACGCCCGAGCGAGGGCTACCCGTTGTTGCTGGCCGCCTGAAAGTTCGGCAGGCAACCGATTGAGAAACATATCAATATGCAGCTTTTCTGCCAACTCCGTGACGCGCTGCTTGTAATCGGGCTCGCCGCGCAGTTTTAAGGGAGAGGCAATATTGTCAAAGACTGTCATTGATGGGTAGTTGATAAATTGCTGGTAGACCATCGACACATTTCGCTCCCGCACAGGAACGCCAGCCACATTCAAACCATCAATCAGAACTTGACCCGTGCTTGGCACGTCCAAACCCGCCATGATTCGCATAAGGCTGGTTTTCCCAGCCTGCGTCGCGCCCAGCAGAACCGTGACCACGCCAGGGCGCAAATCCATATCTAAGTCATAAAGCCAGTGCTGTGCCCCCACTTTTTTGCTGACCACTACAAGTTTTAACTCCATCACTTCGCCTTGGTTAGCTGCACCTCTATTGTGCAAATATGTTCGCTTGTGAGAATTATTGTTCGTAATTATTCTTTTTATCTAAGTATTTACCCTAAAAATATTCCTTTCTTTTCGATTTACAGTTGGGCACCGTCCGAAATCACGCCCCAAACCGCTGCTCCATGAACCCCAATCCGCGACAAATGACCCTCCTGAGCGTGGTGCAAACCCAAGGCTCTGTCACTGTTGAACTGCTAGCCGACAAGTTAGGCGTAACGCTGCAAACGGTTCGCCGCGATGTGCAGCGCTTGGCGGATGAAGGGCTTCTTACGCGATTCCATGGTGGGGTCCGCGTCCCCAGTTCGACGGTCGAAAACATTGCTTACCGGCAACGCGAGATCTTGAATGCGGTTGGCAAAGCGCGGATAGCAAAAGCGGTTGCGGCGGCTGTTCCCAACGGCTGCTCTTTGATACTCAACATTGGAACGACCACCGAGGCCATCGCGCGGGAACTGTTGCAGCACACCGGCTTACGGGTGATTACGAATAATTTGAATGTGGCTGCGACTTTGAGCGCCAACCCCAACGCCGAGGTGATTGTGGTCGGCGGCGTGGTGCGCGGGCGCGATCAAGGCATTGTAGGAGAAGCCGCCGTTGACTTTATTCGCCAGTTCAAGGTGGATATTGGACTGATCGGGATTTCTGCGATTGAGGCCGATGGCTCACTGCGCGATTTTGACTATAGAGAAGTCAAAGTGTCGCAAACGATTATTTCGCATGCCCGCGAAGTCTGGGTGGCCGCCGACAGCAGCAAGTTCAAACGCCCCGCCATGGTCGAAGTGGCACAGCTCTCTCAAATTGACCGCTTATTTTCCGACGCCCTTCCGCCCGAGCCCTTTATGGATTTGCTCGATGAGGCACAAGTACGGTTTGAGTTAGCCTCGCCTTAGGCGTATTCTTCACACTCTTAAAGCTGTATTTTTGCCATGACTTATTTACTTGCTCTTGACCAAGGGACTTCTAGCTCGCGCAGCATCGTGTTCGACGCACAAGGCGTCATCGTTGCCATTGCTCAACGGGAGATTACGCAGATTTATCCGCTGCCGGGCTGGGTAGAACACGATCCGCTTGAAATTTGGAATACCCAACTCGCCACCGCCCGTGAGGTGTTAGTCAAGGCGGGCATTACGGCGCAGCAAGTTCACGCGATTGGCATCACCAACCAACGCGAAACCACGGTGGTGTGGGACCGCGCTACCGGACAACCTATTTACAACGCGATTGTTTGGCAAGACCGCCGTGCCGAACCCAGTTGTGTTGCCCTGCGCGAACAAGGCCTCGCGCCCACTATCCGCCAAAAAACCGGGCTCTTGGTGGACGCATACTTTTCAGGAACCAAACTGCAGTGGATATTGGATAACGTGGCCGGTACACGCGCCAAAGCAGAGCGAGGTGAGCTCGCGTTTGGCACGGTGGACAGCTGGCTTTTATGGCAACTTACCGGTGGAGCGGTTCATGCCACCGATGTGAGTAACGCGGCGCGAACCATGCTTTTTAACGTTCACACCAATCAATGGGACCCCGAACTCCTTGAAGCACTCCACATTCCAAGCGCCCTCATGCCTAGCGTGAAGCCGTCGGCGGCTGCGTTCGGAGAAGTGCGGCCTGACCTATTGGGTCACGCCATTGGCATTGGAGGAATGGCCGGTGACCAACAAAGCGCGCTGTTTGGCCAAGCGTGTTTTAGCGCTGGCATGGCAAAAAACACCTATGGCACTGGCTGCTTTATGTTGATGCACACCGGCAGCGCTTTTCAAACCTCTACCAACGGATTGATCACCACCAGCGCAGCCCAAGTCAGCACCCATCCCGAGTTCGCTTTGGAAGGCAGTGTGTTTGTCGGCGGCGCGGTGGTGCAGTGGCTGCGCGATGGGCTGGGGGCGATTCGCAGCAGCGCCGAAGTTCAAGTCTTGGCGGAGTCGGTTCCCGATAGCGGCGGCGTGATGTTGGTGCCGGCCTTTACGGGTCTCGGCGCGCCATACTGGAATCCACAGGCCAGAGGCACGATGACGGGCCTCACGCGCGGCACCACCACCGCCCACATTGCCCGCGCAGCCTTAGAGAGCATCGCTTTTCAAAGTGCGGCGCTGCTGTTGGCGATGTCACGGGACGCACAACAGGCAGGCGCTGCGCCGGTCACAGAATTGCGTGTAGACGGCGGGGCATGCGTCAATGATTTGCTAATGCAATTCCAAGCGGACCTGCTTGGGATTGCGGTCGTTCGACCCATGGTGACCGAGACCACCGCGCTGGGCGCCGCCTATTTAGCCGGCCTCTCTAGCGGTCTTTACCCGAGCACCGAAGTGCTGAGCCAACTTTGGAAAGCTGAGCGGCGCTTTGAGCCCCGCATCAGCCCCGGCCAAGCGAAAGAGCATATGCAGCGCTGGGAACACGCGGTTCGACAAACCACGGCGTTATAGACC
>QYPA01000162.1 GCA_007279715.1 Comamonadaceae bacterium
CCGACATCAATGCCGTGGTGCGGATATCAGAAGGTTTGACGCGTTCTAATTTGCCTGAGGGCGAAGTCACATCCCAGGTTCCACTGACCAAGCTGAAGTCTTGAAAAACCACTTTGATGGTCTCTAGGTAATAGTACGCGTCCATATCCAACACAGCGTTGTATTCGTCGTAAAACTTGCGGTGGGCTTCGGTACTGGTGTCGTCGCCTTTGATCAGATCTTTGAAATAATCAAAATGGCTTTTGGCATGGTGGTCCGGGTTCATCGCCACGAAACCGCTGTGCTGCAAAAAGCCAGGGTAGACGCGCCGACCTGCGCCAGGAAACTTGCTCGGAACCCGAAAGATCACATTATTTTCAAACCAGCTGTGGCTCTTGTTGGTTGCCAAGTTATTCACCGCTGTGGGTGATTTACGGGCATCAATCGGGCCGCCCATCATGGTCATAGTCAGGGGTGTCTTTTCGCCTCGGCTGGCCATCAAAGAGACCGCAGCGAGCACGGGAACCGTTGGCTGGCACACGCTCATCACATGGCAGTTGCCATATTTCGATTGAACATGGCGAATGCATTCTTCGACATAGTTGACATAGTCATCTAAGTGGAATTCGCCTTCGCTTAAAGGAACCAAGCGGGCGTTTTTCCAGTCGGTGATGTAAACCTTGTGGTCTTGCAGCATGGTTTTAACGGTGTCCCGCAGCAGCGTCGCGTAGTGGCCTGACAAGGGCGCTACGATCAACACAGCCGGTTGGTCTTTCATGATCGCAAGCGTAGGTCCGTCGTCCGTTAGGCGCTTAAACCGCAGCAGCTCGCAAAAAGGTTTTTTCCATTCAATGCGCTCGTGAATGGCGACTTCGACGCCTTTGACCTCAATCGTGCGCAAGCCAAACTCTGGCTTTTCATAGTCTTTGCCCAAGCGGTGCATCAGGTCGTAACCGGCTGAAATACGCTGTGACAGGGGATTTTGCCCAGCCAGGGAAAGAGGATTCGCGAATGACTTAGCAGCAAAACTGGCCAAGTCAGAAAAGGGTTCAATCAATGAGCGTTGGCTCTCATAGAGTTGATAAAGCATGAGGGATCCCTTTTTGAAAATGTTGCAGTGCAATATAACAGTATTTAGCCTTCCGGTGGCGGGAATTACTTACATCGGAATGACTCCATGTGCTGTTTACATGACCTTGGCGATAGACGCACACACATAGTCAATGTTTTTGCTGTTCAGGGCGGCAACACACATGCGCCCGGTATCGGTCCCATACACCCCAAACTCCGAGCGCAAACGCACCATTTGGTCTTTACTCAGGCCGGAGTAGCTAAACATTCCGATTTGGGTGGTGATAAACCCCATATCGGCTTTGACCCCAGCGGCTTTCAAGCCCTGGACCAAACTTTTCCGCATAACCTTGATCCGGGCGCGCATTTCACCCAACTCTTGTTCCCACTGGGCTCTAAGCGTGGGGTTGTTTAAAACGGCCGCTACGACCGCGCCACCATGGATCGGCGGGTTGGAGTAATTGGTGCGAATCACAATTTTCAATTGGCTCAACACCCGGTCAGCCTCTTCTTTGCTGGCGCACAGTACGGACAAAGCGCCCACCCGCTCCCCGTAGAGGCTAAAGCTCTTGGAGAAGGAGGTAGAGACAAAAAAGTCGAGGCCGGCGGCGACAAACTTGCCGATCACTGCGCCATCTTCGGCAATCCCGTGGCCAAAGCCTTGGTAGGCCATGTCTAAAAAGGCGGTGAGCGATTTGGCTTTAACGACGGCAATCACCTGATCCCATTGGTCTGCTGTGATGTCGTAGCCGGTCGGGTTGTGGCAGCAGGCGTGTAAGACCACGATGGTGGCAGGCGCAGCGGCGTTGAGGCTTGCCAGCATGCCTTCAAAATTAACGCCACGTTTGTTGGCGTCGTAATAGGCGTAGCTGTCGACAATAAAGCCCGCGTTGGTGAACAGGGCGCGGTGGTTTTCCCAACTGGGATCCGATATCAAAACCTTGGCCTTGGGGTTCAAGCGCTTTAAAAAATCAGCTCCAATTTTTAGACCACCGGTGCCGCCGATGCCTTGGACCGTTGCTACGCGGCCCGTCTTGACTGCTTCAGAGTCAGCGCCAAAAACCAAGCCTTTGACAGCTGCGTCGTAAGCGGCAATGCCATCAATGGGAAGGTAGCCGCGCGCAGTGGGGGTAGCCATCAAGGTTTTTTCAGCGGCTTGTACACATTGGAGCAAAGGTAATTTGCCGTTGTCGTCGAAATAAACGCCTACGCCAAGATTGACTTTATGGGGGTTGGTGTCCGCGTTGTATTGTTCGTTGAGGCCCAAAATCGGGTCGCGAGGGGCCATTTCGACGGCGGAAAAGAGAGACATGAATAAATCCTGAAAATAGGCAAAATCCGATTTTACCGTTGACCTGCGCTAAGCTAGCGGGTTAGCCTACTCCAAGTCATTCATGTCTGAGCCCACAGAAGTCATTGCGCCGGTGCTTCCCGGAACCTTTGTTAGTTTTCCTGACTCGCCATTCGAGCTGTACCAGCCGTATCCACCGGCGGGTGATCAACCGACCGCGATTGAGAAATTGGTGGAAGGCATCAACGATGGCGAAGTATTTCAAACCTTGTTGGGTGTGACCGGCTCAGGCAAAACGTTCACCATGGCCAATGTGATTGCCCGCATGGGGCGCCCGGCGATCGTGTTTGCGCCCAACAAAACCCTGGCAGCCCAGTTGTACAGTGAGTTTCGCGAGTTCTTCCCCAAAAACGCGGTGGAGTATTTCGTGAGTTATTACGACTACTACCAACCCGAGGCTTACGTTCCGCAGCGTGATTTGTTCATTGAAAAAGACTCGGCGATCAACGAACACATTGAACAAATGCGGCTGTCTTGCACCAAAAGCGTTTTGGAGCGGCGGGATGTGGTGATTGTCGCAACCGTCTCCGCGATCTACGGCATCGGCCAGCCCGAGGCGTACCACAAGATGGTGATGACTTTGAGAGCCGGTGACAAACTCGGGCAACGCGACATGATTATTCAGTTGGTGCGAATGCAGTACCAACGCAACGACATGGATTTTTCGCGCGGAACCTTTCGCGTCAGAGGCGACACGATTGATATCTTCCCCGCTGAACACAGCGAAATGGCAATTCGCATTGAACTCTTTGATGATGAAATCGAATCCTTGCAATTGTTCGATCCATTGACAGGGCGAATCCGCCAAAAAATTCCCCGCTTTACCGTTTACCCCAGCAGCCATTACGTGACGCCGCGAGAGCAAGTACTGATGGCCGTTGAGACCATCAAAGTCGAACTTGCAGATCGATTGAAAGAGTTTGTGAGCCAAGGCAAATTGGTAGAGGCCCAGCGCTTAGAGCAGCGTACGCGGTTTGATTTAGAAATGCTAAGCGAAGTAGGGCACTGCAAAGGCATTGAAAACTATTCTCGGCATTTGTCGGGCGCTGCCCCTGGCGAGCCGCCTGCCACATTGACAGACTATTTACCCAAAGACGCACTTATGTTTTTGGATGAGAGCCATGTTCTGATTGGGCAGTTTGGTGGCATGTACAACGGCGACCGCTCGCGTAAAACCACCTTGGTGGAGTACGGGTTTCGCTTGCCAAGCGCCTTAGATAACCGCCCTTTAAAGTTTGAAGAGTTTGAGACCAAGATGCGCCAAGCGGTTTTTGTTTCTGCTACCCCAGCGCAATGGGAAAAAGACCACGCAGGGCAGGTCGTAGAGCAATTGGTTCGGCCCACTGGACTCGTTGATCCTGAAGTGGAAGTTCGCCCCGCGACCTCCCAAGTGGATGACGTATTACAAGAAATTCGCATTCGAGTGGAGAAGCACGAACGCGTTTTAATTACGACGCTGACCAAACGCATGGCCGAACAGCTCACCGACTATTTGTCTGACAACGGAGTCAAAGTGCGTTATCTTCATAGTGATATTGATACCGTGGAGCGGGTTGAGATTCTTCGCGATTTAAGGCTGGGGGCCTTTGATGTGCTGGTGGGAATTAACCTGCTGCGTGAAGGCATTGATATTCCTGAAGTGTCATTGGTGGCAATTTTGGACGCCGACAAAGAAGGTTTTTTGCGATCCGAGCGCTCATTGATTCAAACGATTGGCCGGGCCGCGCGTAACCTTAATGGGCGGGCTATTTTGTACGCCGACAAAGTCACTGAATCAATGAGAAAAGCCATCGATGAGACGGTTCGCCGCAGGGCTAGGCAGGTCGCTCACAATCTGGCTCATGGAATCACGCCGCGCAGTATTGTTAAAGAGGTGCGGGATTTGATTGACGGCGTTTACAGCGAAAAGGCGGGCAAAGAAGCCGAACGTTTAGAGCGAGATGCGATGCAACGCGCCCAAGTGGAAGACATGAGCGAGAAAGACATTTCCCGCGAAATCAAACGCTTAGAGAAGCTCATGATGGAGCACGCCCGCAATTTGGAGTTCGAAAAAGCCGCCCGCGTCAGGGACCAGCTGGGGATTTTGAAGGCCCAAGCTTTCGGTGCTCCCGGCTCCGACAACGTCTTAATACTCCCCCTAAAGGCCTGATAGAAATAATTGTGACTGGTCAGTCTACTTACCCGAGCAAAACAGTGGGATGCTGTGTATACTTGAGTCCGTTAGTCAACTTAATACGACTCTAGGAGTTTGCGATGCGTCTTACCACAAAAGGCCGATTTGCCGTTACCGCCATGATTGATCTGGGCCTGCGCCAGTCAAGCGGCCCTGTCACGCTGGCAGCGATCAGCCAGCGCCAGCAAATTTCCCTGTCTTATTTGGAGCAGCTGTTTGGCAAGCTGCGCCGCCACGAATTGGTGGAATCCACCCGTGGGCCTGGGGGCGGTTACACCCTGGCCCGTAAAGCCTCAGACATCACCGTCGCTGACATCATCGTGTCGGTCGATGAACCTATTGACGCTACCCAATGCGGTGGCAAAGAAAACTGCTTGGGCGAAGGCGCACGCTGCATGACCCACGATTTATGGGCCTCTCTTAATACCCGTATGGTGGAATTTTTGAGTTCCATTAGCTTGCAAAAATTGGTCGATGACCAATTGGCCAAAGG
>QYPA01000093.1 GCA_007279715.1 Comamonadaceae bacterium
CATCAACGCCAAAGCAGCGCAGTACGGTTTGGACATCGATCCGAGTCGACCAGTCCATACCTTAAGCGTGGGGGAGATGCAAAGGGTTGAAATCATTCGCGCTTTGTTGACCAACCCGCAGTTGTTGATTTTGGACGAACCCACGTCCGTGTTGACACCGCAAGCGGTTGAAAAGCTGTTTATCGTGCTGAAGCAACTTGCTTCGGAAGGCTGCAGTATTTTGTATATCAGCCATAAGCTCCATGAAATTCGTGAACTGTGCAATGCCTGTACGGTGCTGCGCGGGGGCAAAGTAACCGGGGTGTGTAACCCCGCCGAGGAATCTAACGCCTCGCTCTCGCGCTTGATGATTGGTGCCGAGCCGCCCAAGCTGGTGCACATCGCACGAGAAACCGGCGAGGCGCGTTTAACGGTTCGCCATTTAAGCCTGCCACGCGAGGATCAATTTGGCGTGGATTTACATGGCATTGACTTGGAAGTCCGCGCAGGCGAAATCGTCGGCATTGCGGGCGTATCAGGTAACGGGCAACGCGAACTTTTGTATGCCTTATCCGGTGAGGATTGCCGCTCACCCAAAGGCAGTATTCGCATGGGTGAAGAAGACGTAGCCCAAATCCATCCGGGGGGCAGGCGCAAACGCGGGCTTCACTTTGTCCCGGAAGAACGCTTGGGGCGCGGCGCGGTCCCCGAGTTGAGTTTGGCGCACAACCTGCTGCTCACCCGCAACGAAGCCATCGCTTATCCCGACTTTGTGGGCGGCTGGATTTCTTTGGCCACCTTGCACGCGCAAGCGGCCGCCATCATTAGCCGCTTCCAAGTAAAAGCCAACGGCTCAGGGGCGGTGGCGCAGTCACTCTCGGGTGGCAATTTACAAAAATTTATTGTGGGACGAGAAATCGACGCGCAGCCCAAGGTGTTCATCGTCTCGCAACCAACTTGGGGCGTTGACGTGGGCGCTGCGGCGCAAATACGCGGGGCGATTTTGGCCTTGCGCGATGCCGGTTGCGCGGTGTTGGTGGTGAGTGAGGAGCTTGATGAGTTGTTTGAAGTGTGTGACCGCTTGCACGTTATTGCCCACGGCAAGTTGTCGCCTTCCATCGCAACGGTCCAAGCCACGGTCGAGCAACTCGGCGAATGGATGAGTGGATTGTGGAGCGCAACATGCTGAATTTCAAACTGCAAGTTCGCCCCGCGCCTTCGCGCTTGTGGACCTTTGCCTCACCGCTGTTGGCACTTGTCTTAACGGTGCTCATTGGCATAGTGTTGTTCCAACTCTTGGGCAAAGACCCGGTACGCGGCTTGCAGATGTTTTTCTGGGAGCCAATTAAAAGCGCGTACGCCTTGGGCGAGTTGGTCGTAAAAGCAACACCTTTGTTGCTGATTGCATTGGGCTTGGCCGTGTGCTTTCGATCCAATGTATGGAATATTGGAGCCGAGGGGCAATACATTTTGGGCGCAGTGGCTGCCAGCGGTGTGGCCTTGATGGCCGATAAAACCACAGGCAGTTGGATGGTGGTTTTGGTGATTTTTGCGGGTGTGGCCGGGGGCATGGTCTGGGCGGGTATCACTGCGCTGCTGCGTGACCGCTTCAATGCCAATGAAATTTTGGTCAGCCTGATGATGGTCTACATCGCCGTTCAGGTTTTGGGATTTTTGGTCTATGGCCCTTGGAAAGATCCCAATGGGTATAACTTTCCGCAGACCCAAACTTTTGAAGCAGCCACCCGCATTCCCAAACTCATCAGCAGCTCGCGCATGAGCATCGGGGTGGTGTTTGCTTTGGTGGGCGTTGTGGCGGTGTGGGTCTTTTTGTTCCGAACCCGTGCCGGATTTGCGCAGCAGGTAGGTGGCTTGGCTCCAGCAGCAGCCCGTTACGCCGGATTTTCCTCGCGCCGTGCGCTGTGGACAGCTTTGTTGGTTTCCGGCGGAATGGCCGGTTTGGCGGGGGCGCTGGAAGTGGCTGGCCCCATTGGCCAATTGACTCCGTATGTTCCCGCAGGCTACGGATTTGCCGCCATCATCGTCGCCTACGTCGGACGCTTGCACCCGGTCGGTTTGGTTTTCTCAAGCCTTTTAATGAGTATGTTTTATATCGGCGGCGAATTGGCGCAGTCGCGCATGGGCCTGCCAAAATCTTTAACCGGCGTCTTCCAGGGCTTGTTGTTGTTTACCTTGCTGGCGTGCGATACCTTGGTCAATTACCGATTGGTTCGCCAAGCCCGATCAAACGGGCCAGTCCCAGGAGGAACACCGTAATGGAATCTTACGCACTGCTGATTGCGGCAACGCTGAACGCCGGCACGGTTTTGGCCATCGCCTCTTTGGGTTTGCTCATCAATGAGAAAGCAGGCATCGTCAACCTCGGCGCTGAGGGCATGATGTTGTGTGCTGCTATTGCGGGCTTTGCTGCGGTGGTCCATTCAGGCAGCGACACCGTGGGCTTTGCCGCTGGGATGTGCGCCGGTGCTGCCATGGCTGCGGTTTTTGGCGGCTTGGTGATTTGGCTCAATACCAACCAATACGCCACCGGCTTGGCCCTGAGTTTGTTCGGCGCGGGGTTTTCGGCATTTGCCGGAGTGAGTTTTGTCCAAGAAAAAATTCCAGAGCGCCCGAACTTTGCAATTCCCTTCTTGTCGGACATTCCTTTTGTCGGATCGGCCTTTTTTAAGCACCACCCTTTGGTCTATCTCACCGTCATCTTTGCTGCGGCGCTGATTTGGTTTTTGTACCGCACCCGATCCGGTTTGGTGTTGCGAAGCGTCGGTGAAAGCCCGGAGTCGGCCCACGCTTTGGGCTACCCCGTGCGCTGGATCCGTTTTGCGGCGGTGTTAGGCGGCGGGGCTTTGTGTGGCTTGGCGGGGGCCTATATCTCCATTATTTACACGCCGTTATGGGTTGAAGGCATGGTTTCTGGCAAGGGCTGGATTGCGTTGGCGCTCACCACGTTTGCCACCTGGCGGCCTGCCCGGGTCTTGCTGGGGGCGTATTTGTTTGGTGGGGTCACGATGTTGCAATTCCACCTACAAGGTATTGGTGTAGATGTGCCGAGCCAGCTTTTGAGCATGCTCCCGTATGTCGCTACCATTGTGGTTCTAGCCTTAATATCTCGCAATCCCACCTGGATTCGGATTAACATGCCGGCTTCTATTGGAAAACCTTTTTATCCGGGTTCTTGATTTTTTCTAGTTTTTTACCGTTGGCCTCACTTTTTTAACAAAGGAAATCAAATGACAGATGTACAAAAACGCGCATTGCTGAAATTCGCTGCGATTACCGCAGTCGCTGCGGCGGCGCTGGTAGGTTGTGGCAAAAAAGAAGAGGCGGCGACTCCTGCTGCTGCGCCTGCAGCCGCAGCCAAAGCGGAACCCTTGAAGATCGCCTTTGCTTACGTTGGCCCTGTGGGTGACGGCGGCTGGACCTTCGCCCACGACAACGCTCGCAAAGCATTGGAAAAAGAATTCGGCGACAAGATCCAAACCTCGTTTGTTGAAAACGTGCCTGAGTCTGCAGACGCTGAGCGAGTGATTCGCGATATGGCTGGTCAAGGTAACAAGCTGATTTTCGGTACGACGTTTGGGTACATGGAAACCATGCTTAAAGTGGCTCCTGATTTCAAAGATGTGAAGTTCGAGCACGCAACGGGCTACAAATCTGCCGACAACATGCGTACCTATGACAGCCGCACCTACGAAGGCGCTTACATGGCCGGTCTGATCGCAGGCAAGATGAGCAAAACCGGAACCTTGGGTGTGGTGGCTTCGGTGCCTATTCCTGAAGTGATCCGTAACATCAACAGCTTTACTTTGGGCGCACAAACCAGCAACCCCAAAATCAAGACCAAAGTGGTATGGGTCAATGAGTGGTTTAACCCACCAAAAGAAACCGAAGCAGCGACCAGCTTGATCAATGGCGGCGCGGACGTTTTGTTCCAAAACACCGACTCCCCAGCCGTTTTGAAAACAGCCCAAGACAAAGGCAAGCGCGCTTTTGGTTGGGACTCTGATATGACCGCCTACGGTCCTAAAGCCCACTTGGCTTCAGCCATCATCAACTGGACTCCTTACTACATCAAAGCCACCAAAGACGCTTTAGAAGGCTCTTGGAAAACTGGTGGCGTGTGGTGGGGTGTTAAAGAAGGTGCAATTGACCTCGTATCTATCGCTGAAGACGTACCAGCGGATACCAAAGCCAAAGTTGACGCGGTCCGAGCGGGCCTGAAAGACGGAAGCTTTGCGATCTGGAAAGGTCCTTTGGTCGATAACACCGGCAAGACTTTGCTCAAAAAAGACGAAGTGGCTGACGACAAGTTCCTCAGCGGCGTGAACTTCTACGTCAAAGGCGTTGAAGGTAAAGTGCCTGGCGGAAAATAAATTTCGCTGCTAGTCAAAAAGGGCCGCTTCTGCGGCCCTTTTTTTGCGCTCCGATACCTCGATTGAACGCACAATAGCTACCTATGAAAACTGATCTCCAAGCTACTAATGTGGCTGCAGCGCTTTGGCATCCAGTGGTTTTGGCGGCTGATGTGCAGAGCAGCCCCTACGCTGCCCACTTGCTTGGCCAAGACGTCGTTGTTTGGCGTGATTTGAAAGGCCAAGCCCATGCCTGGGCCGACCAATGCCCGCATCTGGGCGCTCGCTTGTCTTTGGGTCGTGTGTGTGAAGGGCGCTTGGAGTGTCCGTACCACGGTTGGCAGTTTGAGGGTTCGGGGCGCTGTGCGCGCGTTCCTGCGTTGCCAGGATTTACGCCGCCTGCGGGACACACTGCCCACGTCTTTGAGGTTCAAGAGCGTTACGGTTTGGTTTGGGTGCGTTTAAATACCCGGCCCGTAGATGTGGCATCCCCGGCGTTTGCCTTGCCCACGTTTGAGGCCGAGGCGGATACGCGCTTGCGAAAAATCAACTGTGGGCCCTATGACGTTGCCACCAGTGCGCCGCGCATTGTGGAAAACTTTTTGGATATGTCGCACTTTAGTTTTGTGCACGAGGGGTGGTTGGGCGCACGGGGTTCGCCCGCGATTGAAGACTACCAGGTGGAGTTGACTGCGACGGGCCTATTGGCAACGGGCTGTAAAGCCTGGCAGCCGCAAAGCAATCTCCACTCCACCGAACCTGCGTTGGTGGAGTACACCTACGAAGTGACCGCGCCCTATGCTGCGGTGTTAACGAAAATACCTGAGGCGGGAAAGACGGCGATTGACGGCTGGCGAGAATCGATTGCCCTCTTTATTTGCCCAATGACAACCGAGCGTAGCCGCGTTTGGTTTCGATTAGCAGTTGCAGATTTTGAGTCCCCAGAGTTAAAGTTTCAAGAGTTTCAACATACGATTTTTACCCAAGATCAGCCGGTTTTAGAGTCGCAAAAGCCCAAATGCTTGCCTTTAAATCTTCAAGCCGAAGCCCATACCGCAGCGGATAAAGCATCGTCGCTGTACCGCCGATTTTTGAAAAATTCGGCGATTGAATTTGGTACGTGCTAAACGTATTTCTTTAAGGAATTGCTATGTTCAAAGTGCATCCGGTAGACCCTAAGCGAATGCCTGCGCTGTTGCGTGCGATGCCCAAGGCGGAATTGCATATGCATATCGAAGGCTCCTTAGAGCCTGAGCTGATGTTTGCCATGGCCAAGCGTAACGGCGTGACGCTGCCCTACGCCAGTGTTCAAGACCTGCGCAACGCCTATGTGTTTGACAACCTGCAAAGTTTTTTAGACATTTACCACGCCGGAACCTTGGTTCTGAAAACCGAAGAAGATTTTTACGATTTGGCCTGTGCTTACCTGGCCCGTGCGCAAGCGGATAACGTGGTTCACGCCGAGCTTTTCTTTGACACCCAAACCCACACCGACCACGGCCTGAGTTCTGCAACGGTGATTAACGGATTGCACCGCGCCTGTGTTGATGCACCCCAAAAATTTGGGATGACTGCGTCATTGATTTTGTGCTTTCTGCGCCACTTGAGCGAAGAGGATGCGTTTGAATGCTTGGAAGACATTCTGCCGTTGCGTGAAAAAATCGTTGGTATTGGCCTGGCGTCTAGTGAGCTGGGCCATCCCCCCGAAAAATTCGCCAAGGTGTTTGCCAAGGCGCGACAACTCGGATTTCGGTTGGTTGCGCATGCGGGAGAAGAGGGGCCGCCGGCCTACATTTGGAGTGCCTTGGATATTCTTAAGGTGGAGCGCATTGACCACGGTGTTCAGGCCACGCGTGATACCGCACTCATGCAGCGTTTAGCCCAAGACAAAATCTCGCTCACCGTTTGTCCGTTTTCTAATGTGAAGCTACGCGTATTCAACACCTTGGCTGATCACACGCTAGGGCAAATGATGGACGCTGGTTTGTGCGTCACGATCAATTCGGACGACCCTGCGTATTTCGGTGGCTATGTGGGCGACAACTATGTTCAAACCGCACAGGCTTTGCGCTTAACAACGCAACAAGCCTACACCTTAGCCCACAACAGTTTGCATGCCGCTTTTGTGTCGGATGCCACTAAACAGCAGTGGACACACCAACTCAAAGCGTGCTTTGAGAGTTTTGTGGAGCACGATTACTAAGGCCTTAAAAAATTTTAAGGTCTTGGAAAATTTAAGCCAACTTAGGGTAGCCCAGCGCGATAGCGGTTTCACGCATGTCAATACAGCGCTGGTAGATCTGTGCGGGCGGTGTCTCAAAGCCCACAACACCTAAGTTGCTTAAGGTTTGGGCGACGCTAGGGTTAGAAAATAAGTTGGCAAAAACACCTTGCATGGTTTCCAAGTCGCGTGCCGATGTTTTCACAGAAGTGATCAATGGCAATCCCGGATACCACTCGGTATTGCTCACAACGTGAAGTCCTTGAACGGCCTCGGGGCTGTACCTTTTCAGGCCGTCATACGTCACGCAGTCAATGCTTGCCAAGTCAGCCAAGCCCGTGCGTACCGCGTCCACCGAAAGCCGATGGCTGCCTGTTTCTAGGGTGCTTCTGAAGAATTTTCCGTTTATGGAGAGCGAAGCAAACCGAGCGCGAAAAGCGTTGTAACCCGATTGCGAGTTAGAAACGTTGAAGGCGGCGCGTAATCCTCGAAAATCTTCGAGTGCTAAATCGGCATGTTCATCACGGGCGATAAGCACGCTATGGCAGGTGATTCCTTCACACCCCGGCGCGTCGTATTGAAAGCAACCAACGAGCTGCACTTTGCCCGCTAAGTCGTCCATCAAGGGGTAGCCGCAGGTTTGGCTTAGGAGCAGATCAGGGTTTAACCAATGGGCATGCAAGTCGGTGGGCCAGGTCAACGCTTGCGGAATATTTGCCAAGCCCTGTGCCCGCAACTGCGCCGCCAAAGTCGCCCACAACTGCGTTACTGCGTCTCGGTTGCTGACATACATCGGCAACGAAGCCAGGCCCATGGTCATAAACGGGTCATCTGACGGGCTGAATCAATCGGTCTGATTGCGTGGCGTATAAAAAGGCGCAAGTAACCTGGGAAGAAAAAATTACCGTTCTCTTGTAAATAACGCTCACGCTCTTGCCGATATGCATCAGGAATTTCATACCAAGGCAATCCGGGGCTCTCATGGTGTACAGCGTGAACATTATTATTCAAATACAGCAAACGCATAGGCCAAGCAGCTTCGTTGATCACAATACGGTGCATGGCGTTGGCAGCGGGGCGGTGTTCATAAAACGAGCGCATGAAAGCCAAGCTGAGCATGAAGTAGCTGATGAAAACGTATAGCCAAGCGGACAAACCGGTAAAGAGTTCAATCGCCCAGAGCATGACCACCAGTAGAGTCAAGTGTTGAAGCCAGGTTTTGCGAAATGCAGCGTTACGCCAATTGTCCAACTGCGTTAGCGGTTGGAGAAGATTGACGATTGAGAAAGCCGGTGTAATCAAAAATCGTCCAATAGAGGTTCTTTGGGCGTTAAGTAAAAACTTATAAGGTGAAGAAAATCGAGCGTAATCATCAGGCTCGGTGTAATTGCTCTCAGGGTCGATGCCAGGAAAGGTCAAGAGCTCGTCGCGGTGGTGGGCAAGGTGGCTGTCGCGGTAAACATCAAATGGGTACCACACGGCCATTGGCAAAAGGCCGAGCGCTCGGTTAAGGCTTTCGTTTTGCGTTGGGTGCCTGTGCACCAATTCATGCTGCAAGCTCATGTACCACGCGCCCAGAATTACCAAGGCCACCAAGGGACCTGCCGATGGAGTGTGGGCGTACCACGCCAGAGACCCCAACCATCCGGTGTAAGTGGAAAGGATGACCAGCCAAGTTGGCCATTCAATTTTTCGATCAACGTGTGCAGTCAAGTCGGACTCCATGAATTTCATAGCGATGTATCAAAGCGAATGAACCGCATTTTAGGTGTGGTGCGGGGTGGGAGGGTTGTAAAATGGGGGTATTCCACTTTGTGCCCGCGCGTGGAACGTTTCTTTTTCGGGCCATGTAGAGGACTACCATGTATAAAAACCTCGCTGCGATGGCCTTCGCTTGTTGTTGGGCTGTCCGCGAATGTTCCCCCTTTTCGCTGCGTGAATCTGCCTTTTTTGCGTGGGTTCCATGAGCTACCAAATCAAAGAGATTTTTTATACCTTGCAAGGCGAAGGCGCGAATGCGGGAAAGCCTGCGGTCTTTTGTCGCTTTGCGGGTTGTAATTTGTGGTCGGGGCGCGAGGCTGACCGCGCCAGCGCCGTGTGCCAATTTTGCGATACCGATTTTGTCGGGACCGACGGAACCTTGGGCGCTCGCTATGACAGCGCCGATGCCTTGGTGCAACAGATAGAAAAGTTGTGGCCCGAAGGTGAGTTAGGAAACCGCTTTGCGGTGTTAACCGGCGGGGAACCCTTGTTGCAAGTCGATGACGCTTTGGTAGCGGCTTTGCATGCCCAGCACTTCAAAATCGCGGTTGAAACCAACGGCAGCCTGCTTGCGCCTGAAGGGATCGATTGGATTTGTGTCAGCCCTAAAGCCGGTGCCCCTTGGCTTCAGCGCGGCGGCCACGAGCTTAAATTGGTGTGGCCGCAAGAAGGCTTGGCTTGGAGTGAGGCCCAAGCCATGCAAGACCTGCCTTTTGAAAACCATTATTTGCAGCCGCAAGACAACGTGCTGCGGGCGAAAAATACGGAGATTTGCATTGCCTTGTGCCTTCAAAATCCGATTTGGAATCTAAGTTTGCAAACCCACAAAATCACGGGAATACGATGAACGCCTTACCTCTTGCTGCGCGATTTAGCGTTAGCCAAAAATTCTTTTTCGATGCCGCCCATACGCTGCGCCGAGAAATCGAAACCGAGGGAAGTCTGCG
>QYPA01000089.1 GCA_007279715.1 Comamonadaceae bacterium
GAGGTTGGCTTCTGCATAAGGTGTAGGATAAGCAGAAGTACAATGCAACAAGATCGGCGACTTGCAACCGTTTTGCACAAGCACGTCAACCGCGTGTTTAATTTCATCAACCGTCGCCATTCCTGTAGAAAGAACAATCGGTTTACCGGTTCGCGCGCAAGCTGCCAGCAAATCATCCCAGAGCAATTCATAAGAGGCAATCTTGTAAAAATCCACAAAAGGCTCAAGCTCGGCGACCGCATCCAGGTAGAACGGCGTACAGGAGAACTCAATACCTACTTCTCGACAACGCTGTGCCAGTTTAGGTACAAATTCCAGCGGCAGCTCCCATTGTTTACGCTTGCGATGTTGCTCAGAGCGCGCCAATATTTCCGGGGCAAATAACTGTTCAATCTTAAAGAGCTGGTACTTCACAGCAGAGCAACCGGAATCGACCGCCGCGTCAATAAACTTAAATGACCGAGTCAAATCTCGGTGGTGGTTAGATGAAACTTCGGCAATGAACTTGATCATAATGCAACCTCTACCTGTATACACCCAAGTGCTTGATCAGCCAGGGCCGAAACTTCATCGCGATTATCGCCGGTAACAATCACATACCCGAACCTATCCGGGTGCATACAAATTTTTGGTTGCCTATCACCTTGCTTGCGAAAAAAGCCATAGGATAGCAGTCCCGGCATTTGCTTAAGCTTTTCTTCGCCCTCTATACGTTTTATCATCCCCGCAGATGGAAACCAATAACGAATCGCTGTGGCACGCTGAAACTTCGGCAGCAGTTGAGACGAACTGACTGCCTCTCCCAACGAATATGAAATAACAGCATCAACCAAATTGACCCCGGAAGCCGCCGGAATCTGATGAGTCGCAAACCAACCGCCTGAAAGGCGCGCCGCAAGTTCTATAATGAGCGGCCTCCCTGTGTTATCAATGACTATATCGCCTTTGATAATGCCCGAAGTAATGTCAATCGCAGATGCTCCCTGCAAAATTACCTCATCAACTGCTTTTCTCATCGCGGCATCAATTGGAGCAGGAATAGTCCCACCGTCCTCAATAATGTTTGGCCTGAACTGTTCAAGGCGAGAATAATTCCTCTCGGCAATTGCCGGTGTGTAACAGACGCCATCAACAATAAATGTCTCAGTGGACAACTGCATACCTGGAATAAACTCTTCCAGTATCAGTCGCTTACATTCACCCCAGCGCATTGATTCAGCAAATGCCCATTCCAAATCAACGTCGCTGTTAATAAGCAATACTCCCCGTGCACCTCGACCATCAACAGGTTTTAGGACAAAATTGTCCGCACTGTGATTTTCTATTAAATCGCGTAAATGTTTTGGATTATCAACACTTGCAAACCAGGGACATGCAACGCCATGCGCCGCAAATTGCTCCTTCATCAGCAACTTATCCGTCACACACTTGGCGGCATCCAGGCTGATTGAAGGCAAGCCTAGCGCATGCGCCACACGTGCTACGGTGTATGGGACATCGTTAGCTACTGTCATGACACCATGTATAGGATGGTTTCTATGAAATTCAACTGCCTCTTTCTCCGTCGCAGAAGGATCCCGGGTTGACACAAGAAGTTTATAATCGGCCAATGCAAACCCGGGCGCATCAGGATCCATATCGGTACCGACAATCGTCAGTCCACGCCGTTTCGCAGCTTCGTAGGCTGGAACTTGCTCAACGCCTGCCCCGATAATCATTAGCGTCTTAGCCAAAATACATGCCTCCGTTGATATTTATGGTCTGCCCAGTGATATACCGGGCTTCCTTTGACGACAAAAAAAGCACCGCCGCCGCCACTTCTTCAACGCTGCCGATTCGCCCAACCGGAATAGCCTCAATCCGTTTGCGCGCCGATTCGTCTTCCATTTCTCCTGCAATCATGTCTGTTTCAATCAATCCGGGTGAGATAGCATTACAGGTAATTCCATCCCTTGAATACAGCTTTGCCAATGACATCGTTAAATTAATCAAGCCTGCTTTAGATGCTGCATAATGAACTTGAAATACCCCACCCCACTGCCCACCGATTGAAGTGATATTGATTATTCGCCCGTATTTCCTCTTTGTCATTGACGGCAATACCCGGCGCGAGCACCGGACTGCCCCAAGCAGATTCACCGACAACATCTCCTGCCAATCTGCATCCGTAAGTTCAAGAAAGGATTTTTGTTGAGCTATACCGGCATTATTGACCAAAATATCAACTTCTCCGAACTTCTGTTCCGTAAACGAAATTGCTTGGTTAATTGAATCCTCATCTGAGACATCAACATGCACTGCAATGGCCGAACTTAATCCATTAGTAACCAATTCTGCGAGCTCTCTATGATTGTTATAGCCAACCGCCACCTTGTATTGAGCCTTGATTAGCGTCTCCGCAATTGATTTCCCAATCCCCCGACTCGCCCCAGTCACAAATGCGACCTTGCTACTCATGATGCTCTTCCCATCCACATTTCGCCCATATGCTGCCCACCCAACAACATCGGAACTACATCAGCCTCAGGATCGATCATTACATCCAGGAGCGCTGGTCCCGGCTTGCTCCAGAAAGCTTGTAGCTTGCTTTCCAGCTCTGCAATACTGTCCAGCCTATCAGACGAAATGCCGAACCCATTTGCAATAGCAACAAAATCCGGACTCTTAAAGTCTCCGGTGGTTGGATCGACACTCCAGGTAATGAGTTGAAATTGGGATACAATTCCCAGTCGGCTATTGTTCATAACTAATATTTTTACGTCGAGATTCCTTTCATGTAATGCTGCCAGTTCCTGGATATTCATCAACAACGAACCGTCCCCGACCACGCACAATACCCGTCTGTTCGGTTGCGCCATAGCCGCTCCAATCGCCGACGGCAGATCGTAGCCCATAGTACCGTGACCACCCGAGGTCAGGAGTATTTGAACATTCGGACGATAACTCAAATGCCTCGCTGCCCAATGTTGATGACAACCTACACCGGTTACCACTATTATCGGCGTATCACCGATCAAATTCTTCATACGCTGCAATACTGTCCGCGGCTGTAGATATGCCGCCTCTTCCTTCGGACAATCCTCCATCTGCTTATCCTTGATCGATAGGATAGACTCATGCCACGCAGTGTCTATACCTACGGCCCTCTCTTTAAATACGTTAAGGAACTCAGAACAGAATATCGCAATATCCGATTCGATTTTCCAATCAACCTTTACACGCGGGTTTTCCAGTTCAGTTTTGTCGGTTTCTACCCAAGCGATACTTCCGTTTTGAACAAACTTATCTAACATCGTACCAGTCTGCCGGACATCTAATCGAGATCCCAAAACCAGCAGAAAATCACACTCATGAACAGCATGATTGGCGGCAAGATGACCTGTATGGCCTAGAAACCCGAGGCTATGCTGAGCTGCAGTATTGTAGCTGCCAATACCAAGAAAACTTGTAACCACAAACGCATCCATTGCTTTGGCGATTTCAACATATTGATCGAACATGCCCGCATTTAATGCCCCTTGTCCTAACAACAGAACAGGCCGTTTGGATTTCCCTGCGGCACCAACAACATCAGCCATGATTTGAGCATTCAACGCAAGCGGAATATCCGCTACGCCGGAACTATCCTTAATAAAACCAGAGGGTAATTCCTCCTCACTAAGTTCAAGACGTTGCATATCCATAGGAAAGTCGATAACCACAGGCCCTTTTCTGCCTTCTACAGCAAGATGAAACGCAGCCGGAATTTCACGAAAAACATCCTCTGGCAACATCATGCAAACTGCTCTTTTACTGATAGGCGTGGTCAAATCGACTGTCGGGGTTTCTTGAAACCCTCGTTGCCGCACAGCCTTCCTAATCTTGAGATCCCCTGTTCCGATTTGCCCCGTAACCAAAATAAGGGGGGTCGAGTCATAATACGCATCAGCCAATGGGCTAATCACGTTGGTGACACCCGGTCCCGATGTCACCATCACTACTTGAGGCTTACCAGTCAAACGCGCACAAGCTAACGCGGCGTAACCAGCACCTTGTTCACTCTTAAAGCATTCCACCTGAATGCCTTTTTTCAAACAGGCATTGATAAGTGGGGCAATTGTTCCACCGGGATATAAAAATATCCTCTCAATCGCGTTCTTATGAAAAACATCGGCAACCCAATCTGCTATGAACATCTAATAGAACCTTTTATATATGCAATAATATGTAAAAATTAATGGACAGTATCTTGTTTATTTATCGGTTTTTTTGCAATCAAAAATGTATTTCCGCCAACAGGGTCATCACTAAAATATATTGCCCCTTGCTTGATGCCGATAATTTGTTCTAATATAAAAAACTGAGTGACTAAAGATCTGATTTCATCAAGCGAAAACTCTCGGAGATGATCTGATGTAGTTGGAATATGTCCCAATGAGTTTTGCGGCGTGCTTAAGCAAATAATACCGCCCGGTTTCAGTACGCGACTAATTTCGCTCAATATAGCTTCAGGTGCAACATGCTCAATAATCTCAAATGCAACCACGGCATCTATCGAATTTGAATCTATAGGAAGTTCTAAAACATCTGCGGTGAGAAACTCTATATTATTCATGGAATAAACATCATTGGCCTGATCAATCATTTTCTGATCGTTATCCACACCAATTATCTTTCCCGCATCAACACTTAAGAAATTTGTTCCAAAACCACTACCACATGCCAGATCAAGCACATACTCAGAACCTTTAATGGCGGCAGATGCTAACTCGTAATGAAATTGAATTGTGTCTCCTGCTTTTATAGCTTTTGAACTATCCACTTCAACTCTTTTAGCATCCATTGCATCCTTATATCGCTGCCTTACAGACATAAGATAGTTATCCGAATACTTTAACTTATTATGTTCGTAAACTGTACATTTATAATTTGTGCTTTTGGATAGATAATATTTCGGATGAATATGATATTTATCTTGTACTTTATCGTAATCAGAAAACATATGACGTAAGGCGCCAACTCGATAAACATCACTTGTAAATAATGCCGGAAAATCATCCGAAAACCTGATGCAATCGTAATTATAAGTCTGAGCTAATAGTAGATTTTCTTTAGCTGCTTCTGTATCAACACAAAAATTTATTCCATTAACTCTTAGTATAAAATATTGATC
>QYPA01000121.1 GCA_007279715.1 Comamonadaceae bacterium
GTGCCTGCCCGGCGTGCGCTGGAAATCCACCCACTGCGAACTGGCGGTCACTGCAATCGTGCAGGTTCCGTTGTTCGGGTCGTCGGAGATTTCCATGGTGTCAATCCGACCATCGAACACCAGCAAGGGGTTGCTGATAATGGCCAGGCGGTAATCCAGAAAGCCCTTGTAGATGGCAATGCGCCGGTCGATGTAGGGCTTTGAGAGCGCAATCGAAATCCAGGTCTGGTCCACTGCCGAGACCTGCACCGTGACGTTGGGGATGCTCATGTCGCTGGTCTCTGACAGACCGGAGAACCCAAGAAAGTACCCGTTGGCGGTGTAGGTGTTGGTGCTCCACAGCACGTTGATCCAGGCGTCCGTCATGCGGATGGTGCCGTCGTCAAACCAGGTCTCAACCAAGTAGACGGGCTGGTTGCTGGACTTGAGGATCTCGGCGATGAATTCTGAACTTGCTCCACGATCCATAAAAATTGACCTTAAAAGGCCTCCACTAACTGCAAGCTGAAGTTGTAAATCGACCCCGGAGCCACGGCAGACTCCATCGTGTCCGTACCCAAAGCCAGCGTGAACGGCACGTTGCGCACAGTAATCACTGCGCCGTCGGCAGGCACTGCCAACAAGGCAGGCTCAATCGCCACGGTGGCCAGCCCAAAGGCATCGGCATTCACATCAGCGGTAACCATGTAAACCTTGGTCTGGCCTGTGATGCCAATGAAGTCTCCCGCTTTGAGGGCACCGGTAAGTCCTGCGGTCCAGCCGCGCGTAGACAGACTTCTGCCTTGCTGATTAGCCCCGTTGATCTGCGGTGTTCCAGTGGCCACCCCTTGCGGTAGCTTGTGCGCAGGCAGCACGGCGGTGAAGCTGTCCCACTGGCCGCGTTGCGCCACAACAAAGGCCTGGATTGGCGCGAATTGCGCCCTGGTCAGACCCACCCAGTCCGCAGTGATTACCCAGCGCTGAGCGCCATTGGTGCGCACACTGCGGCGCAGGTTGTGCGAAATCGAAACTCGTGTGGGCTGGTACGACTGAATCTTGATGGCGCTGGGCGCGGGGGTTAAAGGAAATGTGCCGCTCATGACTTATCCCGTGATCCCTCGGCATTCATGCCGTTATCCCAAACCGTCCGCGCATGTTGAGAGCTTGGTTCACGATGCCCACCACCACGGCCTTGTTTTGCACCATGGCCGACTGAAAGCTGCGCGCATCCATGGCGCTGACCGAAAAATTGATGTTGATGGGTGCTTGCGCGGTGCTGGCACTGCCGCCTGCGGCAGACGCACCACTGGGTGACTTACCGTTCGGGATGATCGCGCCTGCCCCATTGGGTACAAACCACTCAGGGCCTTGCTCGCCCACGATGTAGGGCTGCCCACCGGTGACCGGTCCGCCATCGGCCTTGAACAGACCCGACAGAAAGTTACCCGCACTGCTAAACATCCCTGAGAGCGACAGACCACTGGTGGCTTGTGCCAGGGGTTTCATCACGCTGTTTTGCACCTGGATTCGGATCAGGTCCGCAATGATGGAATTGGCAAGACTCTTAAAGTCAAGCTTGCCTGTTTGGACAAAGTTCACCAGCGAGTCTTCCATGCTTTTAAAGGCATTGGTAAAGAGCCGCTCCGACTGGGCGGCGGCACTGGTGACGTTGTCGATGTAGTTGTTGACTGCCTTGGCTGCACCAGTCTGCCAGGCATGCTCAGCGTCCCAGCGAGCCTGAATGGCCGCCACCATGACGGCCGTGGACTTGACAGCTTCGTCCCTTAACCGTTGCTGCGTGTCAATGGTGAGTTTGGTGCCGCTTTGCTCGGCATCCCAGATCTGCTGTTCCACCGTCAGGAAGTTCTTACGTGCGGCTGTCGCAATTTCTTGGTCCCTGGCGTTCAAGCCGATCAGACTGTTTTGAAACTCGTACTGCTGATTGGCCAACTCCAAGCTGTGCGTAAAAGCATTGATGTGTTTGGTTTCATCGAACTTTTGTTGAGCGTCGAAACGGGCGTTGACTGCTTGCACCAAGGTGGTGGTGGACTTGGCGGCCTCAGAACGAAGTCGTTGCTGAGCCTCTGTAGACAATTTGGATCCGTTCTTTTCTGCATCCCAGATTTGCTGCTCCACCGCCAGGTAATTTTTTCGACCCTCGGTGGCCAATGCCTGGTCACGGGCATTGAGGCCAATCAGCGTGTTCTGAAACTCATACTGCTGATTCGCCAGATCCATGCTGTGAGCGAACGCATCCACCCGCTTGGACTCGTCGGTGTTCTGGATGGTGGCAACCGTGCTGGTCACTTTGTTCATGTCACCCAGACGGCCTTCTTTGACGGCCAGCAGTCGGCCCTTCTCGACCATGGCTTCGTATTTGCCAAGTTTGTCTTTGATGGCCTCGACGTTGAGCGAATCCAGGTAGTTCTCGAAGGCGCTCTTTTGATTGCCGCTTTGGTCAGGGATGGCGAAGGCGCGTTTGGTCGACTCCTCCATCTTTTTTAGCCCCGCGTCGCGCTTGTCAAACTGCTCATCAAGTTTGGTGAGAAAGAGTGGCGCGGTCCAGATCTTGACCATGTCCTCATTAAAAGACTCGGCATGGCTTTTAAGGTCTGAGGTGAGCGAGGCAAAGCGACGCTTCACCGGTTCAAGTGAACCCTCGCTGATCATCTCCCCACCCAGGCCATCAATAAACTGGAACACAGAGACGATGTCCGCTCCGGTGGCAGCAATAGAGTTGCCAGCGATGCGCACCACCCGGATACAGGCATCAAAGATGTCGATTAGTGCGGCTACGGCTCTGACCGCTTGTCGGCCCCAGCTTTCGATCACGTTGTCTTCGTTCAGTTCTTTGGCCTTGTCGTTGAGGCGCTGCGTCACACTGCCTGCCGCGACCAAGGTGTCCGTCAAGTCGCGCATGACCGGGAGCAAGCCTGCCGCAATGGTGTTGTAGAGCGACTTCTTGCGCCCCTCCAGACGCACCAGATTTTTTTCATAGGCATCTGCCTCCGCCGCCATCTCAGATGTGACTTTGGCGTTCAACTCGCCAATATCGGCCAAGTCCTGCATGAAGGGCAGCAACTGAGCGCCGCGTTTGCCCAAAAGCATTTGAGCGGTGGCCACCGCCTGGGTGCTGCTGTCCATGGTGTCGAGCTTTTTTGACAAGTCCAGCATCACCTCGCCGGAGTCGCGCAACTTGCCCGATGAGTCCGTGACCTCAATGCCGAGCATCTTGAACAGGTCGGACTGCTTTTGGCTGCCACCGGCGGCCTCGAACATCGCTTTGGACAGCTTTTGCAAGCCGCCGCCCACCTCTTCCAGGCTGGTGCCAGACAACTTGGCGGCCGACTTCAGACCCGAGAGGGCTTCGACCGTGGCCCCGGTTTTCTTGGCCATGTGGTCGAGTTCACCCGCCGACTCGATTGCGCCCTTGATGCCTTCTGCGAACGCATCAAAGGTGTAGGCTGCTGCCATAGCCATGACTGCACCTTTGACCGCATTCATGGCGGTCTCCGACACGTTACTGATCGTGTCCATGGCTTTTTTAGCCATGAACTCGGCCTTGTTCAGGTCGGACTCGAAGCGCGCGACATTGGCCTCGAGGCTGACCACGAGACTGGCGAGGGTTGCCATGGGAGATTTATTCCTTTTTACCCAAAAGGGCTGAGATCAAACGGCTGTGCGCCTCCGCATCAGGCGGAGCATCGGCATCTTTGGTGACTGCTGGCTCTGCGGTACGCAGCCCCGGCATGAAGTCATCGGCCTGATACGGGTCCTGACCTTCGCGGCGATGGACGTTGGCCAGCGTGGCGCAGACCTGGCCAAAACCAAAGTCGGCCCGTATGTCCGGCAGGCCTTCAAGACCCACGAACGCCATCCACTCTGCGACCTGGCGCGAACTCAGACTCCCGAGGAGATGGTCTGGGTGTTGGAATCCAAGGGCAAGGCAGAGTCGGAAGTAGAAACGGCGCTCGGGACGCCGCTGGAGTTTTTTGTGAGTTCCTCCACATCTGCGCCCGACAGGCCGTTGAGTTTTTGCGCCACGGCAAACACCCGGTCCAATGCAGCGCCAGATTTGGCCCCGAGCAGATCGGCTTCTTCATCGGTGAACAAGCGCTGCCCAAGCTCGTCAATCACGGTCAGGCCCACCAGGCGTGCACGCATATTGGTGAGATCGACCTTGCGGTCTTTGCCATCGCCCCGGACCATGCTGGCCTCAAAGGCATCACGCTCGCGGCCGGTGAAACTGCGCACCCGAACTGAGCCTCCCCACTCGGGTACGTTGATGTCTTCGGTCTGCAGGTCGTTGGCCGTCAGAATTTCGGTTTTAGAAAGTAGTGTCATAGTTACCCTTTGATTGGTTAAGAAGAAATGGAATCAGGTGCCTTCAAGCCCAGGAAACCGGGCCAGAAATACGCAGGTCAAGTGAGCGCCGGATCGCCTGGTCCACGGCGCCCAGGCTGTTGAATTTCTTCACATAGGCGGTGAAGGTGGCGGTGTTGCCATTGGGCAGTTGCAGCTTGAAGTTTTTCAGCAGACTCGTGACCTGCGCCGTCATCAGCGCGATTTGCCCGCTGTCACTGTTGTCCTGGTCCACTTCAATCGTGAACTGGCCTGGATCAAACAGACCCAAAATGAATTCCTTGGCCGTTGAATCGAAGTTGGTGCGGTCAATCTCTGAGGCTGCACCGTCAAAACCACTGAAGCTTTTGACGTTAGAAATCTTGGTCCACTGCACTGGCGTTGCCGTGCCGCCGCTGACATAGGTGGTGAACCCCGTAGCGTCAAGGCCAGCCAGCGTCACAATTTTGGTGGTCGCCTCGATGTACTGCACGACATAGCTGTTGCCGTTAATTTGTGTGGTGCCCACGACCCCCGCGATGGTGAGCACATCCCCTTTATTGAGTCCTGTCACGGCAGACAGCGTGAGGCGGCAGGGATAGGTCAGTGCGACGGCGGTAATCGTCAGTGCCGAGCCGGTAGTCGTACCAATACTGACCGTGGTGCCCTGCGCTGAAATGGCGGTGTTTGACATGGCGTTCTCCTTAAAGTTAGTGCCAGAGTGAAAAATCCAAAATCACCCGGTGCAAAAGCGCATCGGGTTCGAACTGGTCCTGCTCCATGAGCAAAAGATGAGTAATGGCGCTGGCATCCAGTGCAGCTTTCACCGCATCTGCCAGCAGTGCAGCGCCCGCGTAAGTGACGTCAAAGCAGTCCACTTGCAGACGCGTGTTGTCAATCGGGGAGCCGTTGGCCAAGGTGTTCTCTGGTGCGCTCGAAACGCGGGCGTAGACCACATAGGGTTTTTGCACATTGCCCGGCGCGATATTCGGAAACACCCGTCCCCCGACCACACTGGAGAGGGCCGTGAATATGTCCTGCTGAATCACTTTTTGAGTTCCTGCGCCGCTTGCTCAATCCGCTCAGCCAACCGGGTGGTGATGGCTGTGACTGCTTCGTTTTTCTTGATATCAAATGCTGGGCGCAAAAACGGCTGAGCCGCCATCCGGGTCGTGCCAAACTCGACAAAGCGCCAGTACCAGGCGTCTTGCGACAGATTTCCCTTTTTGCCTTGATTGCGGTACTGCTTGCCGTGGCGAACCGTCACAAAGAAGGTTTGCTTTTGCTGGTCCGAGAGTTCAGGGATCTGTTTCATGATCACGGAGCGCTTTAGGGTGCCCGGTGGTGGTTGATTGGGTCCCAACGCATTGATCGCGACAGGCGCCTTCAGCTTGGCTTCATCCCGAATCACTTTGGCACCTGCATAAACCGCTGCCCGCAGGCCGTTTTTGGCCAGGCGTTTGGGTAACTCTTTGAGCGCCGCTGCCAGTTGGTCCAGACCTTCGATCTGGACGTTTTCATAGTTAGCCATCTTTAGCCTTCATCAAGTCCTTCCGAAGCCAGCAAGGTGATGACCGCATTGCGTTCTTCATCGTTGATGGCCGCGTGAATGTTGAAGATGCGTGCCCGGTAAAGGATCCGGTAACCCGCGACCTGCCGGGTGTCTGTAAATATCGGCTGATACCGCACCGTGATCTGGTGCGATATTTCGCTGGCCATGCGCTGCGCGCTCTCAAGTTCCCGTCCTGTCAGCGGCTCAATGCCTGCCCAGAGGCTGGCAACATCGATCCAAGTCAAGGCTGGACCCCCAAAACTGTCCTGGACCGTGCTTCGACGCTGAATTCGAATACGACGCGTGAGTTGTCCCGATCGGATTGGGTTCACAAAGATGTCCACATATGAACACCACCTTGTACGGATCAAGCAGCCCGTCAATGAACGGCAGCGGCTCAATGCGGCCTTTACTCAGCACGGCAATCTCTTCCCGATGGGCGTACAGGCTGCCCACCCGCAACTTGATCCAACTCTTGATGCCCTCGGGCACTTGAGCGGCGCTCCCGTACCCGGCATCGAAGGTGACTGACACCGCATTAATTTGCGGCAGGCAGATCGGCCAGATCTGACCAAAGACTGGGGTGATACGTGCAGGTTCACACGCGGTGTCTACCGTGTACGCGGACGCTGGCATGACCTGCTGCGTGGACGCCATGTCCAGGTAGTTGATTGACACCACCTGCTGCACAGGCGTCTTAGGCAACAAAATGGCGTGTCCCGGCAAGGTAAACGGTTGACCCGCAGGCACGCCCATCAAGGACGGCCCGGGGAAACTGTCGAGCACTTGTCTCCAGCGTGCGGTTATGAACTGCCTGCCAGTCAAGGTCTCTGCTGCTTGCCGTGCTGCCGAGATGAGCGAGGCAATCAACGTGTCATCCTCGTCAAAGTCCACTCGTAGATGGAGTTTTGCGTCAATCAGTGACACCGGCTCCTCAGAAGGTGGGGTGACGAGTTGGAGTGGCATTTAGACGACCTGGGCAACGGCAGCCTGGTTGAGTGAGTCCGCCGGTGCGTAGCGCGGATTCACACCGATCAGTTGCGCTGAGGTGATGCTGGCGGCCACACCCACGGTGACGGAAAGACGCACAAAGCCAAAGCCGTTGACCGTGTCAAGTTCTTCAGGCTTGACGTTGATCAGTACCTGGCGGTTTGAACCACTGGCCGCTTGGGTCAGTTGTGTGATCGATTTACCGGTAATGTCTTTGGAACCAGTACCAGAACTGTCAAGCGCCTGCTGCAACTTGGCGTCCAGCGTAGCGCTCGTTCCAAGCGCACCAGTTTGAACCTCTGCCAAGAAGCCGTGGTAATTAGCCACCGAAATCCACCCGGTTGTCGCTGTTCCAGAGGCCTGATTTGAAGGATCGATGGTGGCAAGAACGGATAGCAACTCGGTTGCTTTTGAATTTGGGAACATAGTTTTCTCCTGAAAATAATGGCGGCTTAACGCGCGCCGAGTTGAATGAAAGGCGACATCGTGGCGCTGCCTTTGGCAGGCGTGATGGGGCTGTTGAGCTTGGACTGGCCGTCCATGCGGAAGGTCGTGCGAAACGCTGTCAAGTCCGCATCGAAGTAAAGGTGCATCGATGTGGCGGTCTGCATGCCACCCGCCTTGGTGATGGTCTGGTAGTACTTCAGGTCCACCAGCAAGATGTCGCCTTGGGCCGAGAAGGTGTTGGCGTGTTGAGACACAAACACAGGGCGACCCAGCAACGTACCGTAGGGCGAGACCTGCAAGCCACCGACGGGCAGGCCCGTGGGGATGTAGATCGGGTAGTTGCCCAGAGTCAGCGTGAAGAGTGCGGGCAGCACATCGTTGTTCACGATCCAGACGGCATTGGCAAAGCTGCCCGAGGGCAAGCGCGCAATCATCTTGGCCAGGTTCTGAGGCACCAGCGTTTGCGTTGCTTGACCAGACTCCTTGGTCACAGTGACCGTTGCGCCAGAGCTGAGCGCTCCCACGGGCACACCGTTTCCAGCACCAAAGAGGATGGACTCGTTAGTTTTCCAACGAATGGACAAAGCGACCTTCTCAGGCAGGTAGGTGGTCAGCGCATTCGCGTCGTCCAGCAGTTCGTCCGTGGTGGGTACCAGCGCCATCAGCTTTTTCAGGCGCAACGTGGCCAGGCCCAGCACCGGCTTGGATGCCACAGCAGAGGCCGCTTCACCCTGCCAATAGGCGCGGATACCGTTGGTGCCCCAAGGCGTAGTTTCGTCCTTTGGGAACGCCATGCTGTTGCCGCTGATCTCGACGTTGTCGGTCATTGGCAGCAACGAGTCCTCGCCCAAAGAGAGCTTGAAGATTTGCTGTGAAAACTGAGGCGGCACCAAAAAGCCGCCGTCTTGGCCCGAAGCCTCGTTGGCAAAGCTGCCAGGCGCTGCTGCGCCACGGCCACCACCAATGAGCAAACGTTCATCGAGAGATTTGCCGGGCTTTTCTGCCTGGTACACCGCCTGCATGAACTCGCCCGCAGTGCGAAAGCCATGCAAAGGATCGGCCTCGCGGTTGTCAGTGACAGTGATAAAAGCGCCAGAGCTTGCTGGGGCGTGGGCCATTTGCGCTTCTTCAGCGATCAGGCTTGCTTCACGGTCGATGGCGTTGCTCGCGGCTTCGATTCGGGTCTTGAGTGCGTCGAAGGTTGTCACCTCCTCATCGCTCAGGTCACGGTTATCCGATGCGGCACGGTCAGTGAGCGCGCGCGCTTCTTTGACCAGGGTAGATTTGCGAGCCTGCAGCTCGCGCAATTGCTTACTCATTTGGGGTTCTCCAAAATCAATGGACGTAAAAAAACCACCGGGTCTCAATTGACGAGGTGGTTGCTTGGGGTGCGGCCAACGGGCCGCTTCACTTTGCTGGCAGCCCTCTACGGAGTGCTGCCCAGAAAATACTCACATCAGGGCCAGCGAATTCCTCGCCTGGTTGAGCCTTGATGCATTGGGTTTGATTTGCGCGCGCGCATCGCGGCGCATCTTTTTGACGACATCCTCAAAGGTGGCAATGCCGTCGACCATGCTGCTGGCAAGGGCCGCGTCTGCTCCGAGAACTCGGCCCTGACCCATGCCATCTCGCACCTGGGAGATAGGCACACCGCGTCCCTTGGCCACAGCCTTGGTGAACGCGGCGTAGTAGTCATCAACGCGGGACTGCATAAAGCCCTGAGCTTCTTCGTCCAGCGGCGCATATGGATTGCCCTCAACCTTGAACTTGCCCGCCGAGATGAGTGTGGTCTTGACACCGGCCTCGTCCATGGCCTTGCTGTAGTCCTGGTGCGCTTGCCACACACCGATGGAACCTACTTCGCCACCAGGGGTGACATAAAACTCGGATGCTGAGCAACCAATCCAGTAAGCCGCTGAAGCGGCAAGGCTGTTGGCGATGGCCACGACAGGCTTTTGGGCACGGGCGCTCACAATTTCATCGGCCAGTTCAGCAACACCGTAAACGCTGCCGCCAGGGCTGTCGATGTCGATCAGAATTTGCGATACGGTTTCGTCCTGAAGTGCAGCGCGCAGTATGTTTGAAAACTGCTGGGTGCTGGCAGTACCAGGACCGGATACATCGTCCACCATGTTGCCGCGCTGCGTCACGATGCCGTACAGCGGCAGCACCGCAATGCCGCCGCCAGAGTTGGACACGCTGGATTGGCGACGTGCATCTCTTGCGTTTCGATCGGCTGCAACGCTATGCATCACCTCGTCACTGGCTCGAGCATCCCCCGACCAACGGGCAATGACCGCAGTGACGGCGCTCAGCCGCTCGGGCATCAATGCCCAGGGGGTTGCCAAGTATTCAGCAACCAGCAATTGGTGGTTCATGGTGTCATTCCCAGTGATTTAAGTGATTGGCATAGTTGCGCCTCTTCCATGGACACGCTCGCCATCGCCCAGACGCTGACCCGATCCAATGGCACTGCCAGGGATTGCGCAATCAAGGCAAGATCTTTTTCCTCAACCCGACCGGCCCGAGCGATGCGCCTGGCCCAGCGCTCAGCGCTCGAATCGATCAGGGCACGCAAGCGGGCAGCGGCCTCATCGGAGGGCTCCGTTGCTTCTTGCGCCGGTTCTTCCGCCTGCTCGGTATCAAGCGCCACATCCTCTGCGGTGCTTTCCTCAACCATATTGAGCGGGCGAAGCGGTTCGTCCAGGCCCTCAAGTGGATTGAGGTTCTCTGCAATGCGTGCTTCGTTGCGGGTGAGCCAACCGTTTTGAATGCCGCTTTGGTAATACGACGCACGGCTTGCAGCATCCCCGCGCATCAGGTTGGCGAAATCAAACTCGACTTCGATGTCGTCGCCTTCAAGCAGCAACTCCGACTCGATGCTGGCCTCCCAGCGCTCGGCCCATGGCGTCATGGTGTGCATGACAAACTCCAGACTTTGCTGCTCGATGTTCGAAAACGTCGCGCGGTCCAGATCTCCGATCATGTGGGGCGGCACACGAAAGAGCCTGGCCACATCGGTGATCTGAAACTTGCGCAACTCCAGGAACTGAGCGTCCTTATTGGTGACGCCCACTTCGTGAAACTTCATTCCGTTTTCCAGCACCAGGACCTTGCCCCGGTTGGCTCCGGACTGTGCCTGCTGGTAGGACTCACGAAACACTTTCTTGGCCTCGGAGTCCTTGAAGGAGCCCGGAAACTCAATCCAACCGCCGGTAGGTTTGGCGTCGTTGGCAAAGAAACGCGCGCCGTAGTCCTGTGCGGCCAGTGCCATCCCGAGGTTTTCTCGGGCAAGCTCAATCGGGCTCATGCCCATCAAGCCATCGGAGGACAGGCCGCGCAGGTGCCAGACCTCGCCACGCGGCAAGATTGACTCAGTGCCAAAGCGATCGGTAAACCGGTATCGGTATTCGCCCGAGGGCAGCAACTCCAGTTGGATGCGGTCCGGATGCAGCGGCATCAACTCCACCACCTCGCCTTTGGCATTGGTGATGATCTGGTTGTAGGCGTTGCCGCGAAGCGCCAGATGTCCTTGCAGCATCTCGCGCCACTCAAACGGGTTCTGAAAACGGTTGGGTCGCTTGGCAAGTAAACGGTACAGCCAGTGGTCGGTCACCTTGTCTTTGCCACCATCGGCGCGCCGTTGGTAGATGACCAACGGCAGCGAAGCCATGGACTCCGACAAGACCCGAACGCAGGCATAGACCGCCGCAAGGCGAAGCGCGCTGTCGGGTGAGACGCGCATGCCGCTACCAGTGCGAGCGGAGACAGGCTCAAAAAAGAAGTCACCCCAAGGCGAGCGATCTCCACCGGATGCGTTGGGACCACGGAAACGATCAAAAAAGCTTAAAACTCCCATCAGTTCAGAGCAACACCAATTCGTAGTCGGATCCCAGCACCACCGAGTCACCCGGTTTGATCGCGCGCGAAAGCGCCATGATCAGTGCAACGATGCCGTCGATCTTGTTTTCTGCTCGCTCCTTGCGTGGGTAAATGTTGTCTTTGGCGTCCAGGTGGGCCACCACGTTGCTGACCATCCAGCCCAGCACCGGGTCACCGTCGTGAACCAATTTCTTTTGAAGCACCAGGGCTTCAAGCGTCTTCATCGGCTCTGAGAAGTTCAGCACCGTGGGACGCACTTCAATCATGGGCAGGCCCTCACTCATCATTCGGGTCGAGAGTTGCGTCGCCTGAAACGGATCAAAAGCGACGGCCTGCACCGCAAAGCGGGAAGACAGGTCGTTCAGGTCCGCTTCAATCCAGCTGAAATCAATCACATTGCCTGGCGTCACCGTCAGCCTGCCCGTGTGCATCCAACCGGGGTACTGGCTGTTGCCGTTGGCATTGACCGTGTCTTCTGGCAGGTAGTACTTTCCAA
>QYPA01000064.1 GCA_007279715.1 Comamonadaceae bacterium
ACCCACGATAAATAGGCAGCCCCTGCGTATTTCACGAGGATAAATAAAGCCGGGTAAGTGTGCAATAAACCTGCGGCACCGAAAGCAGTCAAAGTGAACAAAACCACGTCGCCTAAAAACACGCCAAGCGCACCTTGGTAACCTGCTTTCACCCCCCGCGCAGTTGCGACCGACAAAATGAATAAGGAGTTGGGGCCTGGCAACAAGATGATGCCAAACGCGCCAATCACATAGGTCCAAATATCGGTAACACCGTAAAAACTCATGAACGCGACTCCATCTCCCGGATAAAGCGATCAAACAAATACCCAATATCGCTAGGGCCAGGAGATGCTTCTGGATGCCCCTGAAAACAAAATGCGGGTTTGTCGGTTCGCTCTAAGCCTTGCAAGGTGTTATCAAACAAGCTGATGTGGGTCGCGCGTAAGTTCGCAGGCAAGGTTTTTTCATCTACGGCAAAACCGTGGTTTTGGCTGGTGATACTGACACGACCGCTATCGAGGTCTTTCACCGGATGGTTCGCGCCGTGGTGCCCAACTTTCATCTTGAACGTCTTGGCACCTGAGGCCAAGGCCATGATTTGGTGCCCAAGACAAATCCCAAAGGTAGGAATGCCCGACTCAATCAAGGTGTGCGCTGCTTTGATAGCGTAATCGCAGGGCTCGGGGTCGCCCGGGCCATTACTTAAAAAGATACCCTGTGGTTTGAGTTTTTGGACCTCTAGCGCAGATGTCTGTGCTGGAACCACAGTCACTTTGCAACCCCGCTGGGCCAACATCCGCAAAATGTTTTTCTTCACCCCAAAATCGTAGGCAACAACATGGAATTTGGGTGCTGTTTGCTGTCCGTACCCTTCGCCCAAAGTCCACTCCGTCTGCGTACATGCGTAAGACGCATTCACAGAAACCGCTTTGGCCAGGTCCAGACCCGCCATGGAAGGCGCTGCTTTCGCCGCCGCAATCGCTTTTTCAATCGTGGCATTGTTCAGCGATTCGCCGGCCTTGAGGGCCAAGATGCAGCCGTTTTGTGCGCCATGGACTCGCAGATGGCGCGTCAATTGCCGGGTATCGATGTTGGCAATCGCTACGGTCGCATTGCAGGCCAAATATTCTGAAAGTGTTTGGGTGCTACGAAAATTAGACGCGACCAAAGGCAGGTCTTTGATGATCAAGCCTGCTGCGTGGACGCTGTCAGACTCAATGTCTTCCCCGTTGGTTCCATAGTTACCAATATGGGGATAGGTTAGGGTCACGATTTGCTGGCAATAGCTGGGATCGGTCAAGATCTCTTGGTAGCCGGTCATCGAGGTGTTAAATACCACTTCGCCGACGGTAGAGCCAGCCATTCCAATGGAATTTCCAACGTAGACCGTGCCGTCTGCGAGTGCCAAGATGGCGGGAGGGAAAGTTCCCTGAAGAGACAAAAGCACTGGGTTCTCCGGAATAGTTCGG
Source organism: Comamonadaceae bacterium (assembly GCA_007279715.1). GTDB lineage: Bacteria > Pseudomonadota > Gammaproteobacteria > Burkholderiales > Burkholderiaceae_C > Allorhodoferax. Next base: position 1,452 of record QYPA01000064.1, read on the forward strand.
GTACGCCTCAGCACTTACCAGAGATGTGATCTCTTTTTGGCTGCTTGTTCGAGGATTGGGCCTGGGATGGACTGTGGCGTACAGGTTGATGCGGGAAAGCCCATCATTGTAGCCGAGGACTGCTCTAAAACACTGACAAATGCACCGCCAAACGACCTGAAAAACGCCTACTCAAGGTTAAAAGGCGGCGGTTGCACTGGCATGCAGACAAATGGCCGCTGCAGTCGCCACATTCAATGACTCCTCACCACCGGGCTGGGCAATTCGGACTTTTTGTCGTGCCAAAGCCATCAAGCTGTCGCTGACGCCCTGCCCTTCGTGACCGAAAACCCAAGCGCACTTTTGGGGCAATTCCTTGCGTTGCAAAAGATCATGCAAAAAAGGCCCTTCATGCGAGCTGGTGGTCAAAACAGACACCTGCAAAGCCGCCACATCCGCTTCGCTGACAGACTCCACCAGCTTCAAACCGAAATGCGCCCCCATGCCCGCTCTGAGCACTTTAGGAGACCACAGCGCCGCCGTACCCTTAACTGCCAAGACTTGGCGATAACCGAAAGCCGAAGCGCAACGCAAAATGGCCCCCACATTGCCGGCGTCTTGCAATCGGTCCAGCACCACGGTGGCCACATCAGGCAAAACCTGTTTTTCAGCCGCCCAAGAAACGACAAAGCCCATGCGGGCAGGCGACTCCAAGCCGCTCAGGCTCTCAAACAAAGTGTCTGGCAGGACAAAGAATTGGTCGGTCAAACCCGCCCATTGCTCGCCCTGCTCTGCCTGAAACGACTCGGTCAACACCACCTGCTGCGGTCGCACACCGCGCTCAAGCGCAGCACGACACAAGTGATCGCCCTCCAGCCAAAATTGCCCAGCTTTGCGGTAAGCGGTGGTCTCTTGGACCAAGCGACGCCAGGCTTTGACCTGGGGGTTGTCTCGGGACGTGATCAGATGCACCGCACACTCCTGGCCACTGGGGCAAATGTCATTCTGTGGCAATCTGCCGGGCCATGGGCTTGCAGTGCAGCCATGTGCTGAGCCGTGCCATAGCCTTTGTGCTGGTCAAATCCGTACACCGGGTACCGTTGGTGCATCGCCTCGCACAGGCGGTCTCGGTGCACCTTGGCCAAAATGGATGCGGCCGAGATGGCCGGAACCAAAGCGTCGCCCTGCACAATGGCTTCGGACCGAATGGACAAGATCGGCAAGCGGTTACCGTCCACCAGCACCAACTTAGGGGGCAGGCGCAAGGCCTCCACTGCGCGCTTCATGGCCAACAAGGTGGCTTGCAAAATATTGATCTCATCGATTTCCTGCACGCTGGCCTCGGCGATGGCAAAGCACAAGGCACGCGCCCGAATTTCATCAAACAAAGCCTCGCGTCGCTTGGCCGAAAGTTTTTTGGAGTCGTTCAATCCGTGAATGGGGTTCAGCTCATCCAAAATGACAGCGGCCGCGACCACAGGGCCCGCCAAGGGGCCACGACCAGCCTCATCCACCCCAGCCGTCAGGCCATCGGTATCCCAGTTCAATATGGATTGCTCAAGCGGCCAGGACTTTTTGGATCGCATGGGTCGCCAGCGTCGGCATGTCCTGACGCAGTTGATGGTGAAGATCGGTGAATCGCTCTTGAATGCGGTTCACTGCGTCTGGATCGTCTAGCCACCCCATGACCGCCTGGGCCAGGGCTTTGGGCTGAACTTGCTCTTGCAAAAATTCGGGCACCAAACGCTCATTGCACAAAATATTGGGCAAACCTACCCAGGGCAACAAGCGCTGACGGTTGGCAATCTGCCAAGACAGCCATTGCATTTTGTAAGCGATGACCATGGGGCGCTTGTGTAAAGCAGTTTCTAAAGTGGCCGTACCACTGGCCACCAACGCCACATCACAAGCCGCCTGCACCTCGTGCGAACGGCCCATCACCACCTTCACATGCGATTGCATACCGGTCTGGGCAACGGCGGCATCGATCACAGGCATCAAGAGCGCATGCGTGGGCAAGACAAATTTCAACTCAGGCCTTTGCTGGCGCATGAACTGGGCCGCTTGCAAAAAAGGCAAGGCCAAAGCTTTCGCCTCAGAGGATCTGCTGCCAGGCAACAAGGCCACGATGGTGGCATCTGCAGGCAAACCCAGTTGGAACCTGGTTTTCAAACGGTCAGGTTCCAGTGGAATCACATCGGCGATTGGGTGACCGACGAAACTGCCCTCAATGCCATGCTGGGCCAACAAGTCCGGCTCAAAAGGGTAAATGCACAGCACATGGTCCACGCTGTCACGAATTTTTTGCACACGCTCTGGACGCCATGCCCAAATAGAGGGACAGACCAGTTGGACCGTGGGAACGCCCTTTTGACGCAACAAACGCTCCACGGGCAAGTTGAAGTCGGACGCATCGACGCCCACATACAGGTCAGGAGGCGATGCCAGTAAATCTTGAATCAGGGCCTTGCGGATGCCATTGATGTGGCGGTAACGCCAGAGCGCCTCCACCAAACCACGCACTGACAACTCGTCGCAAGACCAGCGCGCCACAAAACCGGTCGCATCCATCTGCGGCCCGCCAATTCCCGAAGCTCGCAAAAGCGGCCAGGTTTTTCGCATGCCTTGCAACAACAAGGCCGCGAGCATGTCGCCCGAACGCTCGGCTGCGACCATGCTCACACGCAAGTCTGACTTGGACGCGGCCTTTGTGGGCAGTGCGTCCGTCATCACGCTTTCAAAGCCTGGCGAATCACGCCGCACACCTCGTCAATGGCTTCGTTGCTCAGCTCGGGATAGATCGGCAAAGACAGGCAGCGCTTGGCCACCGATTCGGTCACCGGGAAGCTGGCCCCGGCTGAGATAGAGGCAAATACTTTTTGCTGGTGCAAAGGCACGGGGTAGTAAACGGCGCTGGCAATTTGGTGCTCAGTCAAAGCCTGCTGAATGTCCGCACGGTCATCGGTCAGCAAGGTGTACTGGTGGTAGACGTGCAGACCCACACCATCCTCGCAGGGCGTTTGCAAGTTCAGGAGACACAAGCCTGCGTTGTAACGCTGAGCGACGCGGCGACGCTCTTGGTTGTAATGGTCAATCAACGGCAGCTTGGCCCGCAGCACCACGGCCTGCAGTTCATCAAGACGGCTGTTGTAACCCACAATGTCGTGGTAGTAACGCACCTTGCTGCCGTGGTTGCGAAGCATGCGCAGGGTTTCCGCCATGTCGTCCGACTGCGTTGTGATCATGCCGCCGTCGCCAAAGCAGCCCAAATTTTTACTGGGGAAAAAACTGAACGCAGCCACATCACCCATCGCGCCAGTCTGAATGCCACCAATATCGGCACCAAAAGATTGAGCACAGTCTTCCACCAATTGAAGCTGGTGTTCTTTAGACAAGGCCATCAAAGGCGCCAAATTGGCGGGCTGTCCAAACAAATGCACCGGTAACAAGGCCTTTGTCTTGGCGGTGATGGCGCGCTGGGCCTGCGCCACGTCGATGTTGAAGGTGCAGGGATCGATGTCAACAAATACAGCTTTGGCCCCCACATACGCGATGGCCTCTGCGGTGGCGATGAATGTGAAGGGCGTGGTGATCACTTCGTCGCCAGGCCCGATGCCCGCAGCCAATAGGGCCAAGTGCAATGCATCGGTGCCGTTGGCACAAGTGATGGCATGGGCCACACCGAGGTACTCGGCCGCCTCTTTCTCAAAGGCTTGAACGTTGGGGCCCAAAATGAACTGGGCAGCCGTCAAGGCTTTCAAAAGTGCAGGTTCCAACTGGGGCTGGAGATCGCGGTACTGGGCGACCAGATCGACCATAGGGATGGGCATAGCGGTCCTTTCAAATATTCAGAAAATCAGGAAATCAGACGGGTGGCATCGGTGATGCGCTGAACCGCGTCCAGGGCACGGCGACCCGCTTCACCACTTACTTTGGGGGAGCGTCCCTGCCGAACGCTCTCGACAAAGTCGAGGATTTCGGCAAACAAAGGATCGGCCTCACCAAACGATTGTTCATGACGCTCAATCGCCAGCTCGGAATCGGCCGCAGGCGTGGCAGCACCTCGGTAAGTGGTCAAGGTGCGGGCCTGGAAATCAAGGGAGTGACAGGCTTGGTCTTGAAAAACGCGCATTTTGCGCTCGCTCTTGGCGCTCACGCGGCTGGCGGTCACGTTGGCCACGCAGCCATTGGCAAAACGAATCCGAGCATTCGCGATGTCAATGTCAGATGTCAACACGCGCGCACCCGAACACTCCACGCTTTCCAGCTCGCTGTTGACCAAGGACAAGATCAAATCCACGTCGTGGATCATCAAGTCAAGCAGCACACTCACATCGGTGGCGCGTGGCTTGAAAGGGGCCAAACGTGAGCTGTCAATGAAACGGGGATTGGACAGCAAGGGCTCCAACGCCAAAGCGGCTGGGTTGAAACGCTCCAAATGACCCACAGCCAACACACAATGGTTTTCTTTGGCTAATAGAATCAATTCATCGGCCTGCTCCAGCGTGGTGGTCATGGGTTTTTCAACTAACACATGCACGCCCGCCCGTAAAAATTCTGCGCACACGTCGTAGTGACCTTGGGTGGGCACCACAATGCTGACCGCATCAACCTGACCTATCAGCGATCGGTAGTCCGTCAGGGCCGCACAGTTGAGCGGGGCTGCAACGGCATCAGCTTGATCTTGGCGGCTGTCGACCACCGCCACCAGCTGGCACTCGGGAATTTTGGCGTACTTTTGAGCATGAAATTTGCCCAGATAACCAACGCCAATCACGGCGCAACGCAACAGGGCCACAAGGCCCTCCTTTCATGTACGGGTCGGACAAAACGCCCGACCCTGAAGTTTTCAGTCCACCGAACGGCGACGCGAACGAACAATGCCAACCTTGGGTGACACACCCGCCAGAAAGTCCATCATCATGTCCACATCGGCCCGAACCTCGGGTTTGTCCTTGGCCATCTGCAAGATGCGGTCTTTTGCAGCCTCCAAAGTCAGGTTTTCTCGGTACAGCGCTTTGTACATGGCACGCACTGCTGTGATACGGGTCGGCGAATACCCCCGCCGGCGCAAACCTTCCGCATTTACAGTTCGCGCAGATGCGGGTTGGCCTTGGCAAGTCACATAGGGCGGCAAGTCGGCAAACAGCAAGGTGCACATGGCGGTAAAGCTGTGTGCGCCCAAGCGCAGGAACTGGCGCACCACTGTAAAGCCCCCCAGGATGACCCAGTCCCCCACCACAACATGCCCCGCCAACTGTGAGTTGTTGGCAAAAATCGTGTGGCTGCCCACTTGGCAGTCGTGCGCCAAATGGACATAAGCCATGAACAAGTTGTCGTCGCCCACTTGGGTCACGCCGCCGCCATTGACGGTGCCAGCATTGAAGGTGCAAAACTCGCGGATGGTGTTGCCGTTGCCGATCACCAAACGGGTGGGTTCCCCGGCGTACTTTTTGTCCTGGGGTGCTGCACCCAATGAGGTGTAACTGTAGACGTGATTGTTCTGTCCGATGCTGGTGTAACCTTCAATCGTGCAATGCGAGCCAATCGTTGTTCCCGCGCCCAACTTGACGTTAGGGCCAATCACTGAATAAGGACCGACCGTGACCGATGCATCTAATTGCGCACCCGGGTCAATCACGGCAGTAGGATGAATAGCGCTCACCATAGTTGTCTATCCAACAGAGCGCATAGCGCAGGTTAATTCAGCTTCCACTGCCAGCTCACCTTCGACACTTGCACGGGCTTTGAACTTAAAAATTCCAGCCTTCATGCGCAGCAATTCCACATCCAAGATCAATTGATCACCTGGCTCAACAGGTCGTTTAAAACGAGCGCCATCAATTCCCGCAAAGTAATACACCATGTCATCTGAGGGCGAGGTGTCGAGCGCATCAAAGGCCAACAAAGCGGCGGCTTGCGCTAAGGCTTCTAACATCAACACCCCCGGCATCACCGGACGATGAGGAAAGTGCCCCTCAAAAAAAGGCTCGTTCATCGTGACATTCTTGAGTGCTTTGATGGTTTTCCCTTTGTCCAGTTCCAACACGCGATCGACCAACAAGAAGGGATAGCGGTGGGGCAGCTGCTTGAGGATTTCGTGGATATTCATCATTTTTTAACTTCAAGCTCCAATTGTTTAATGCGATCACGCAGACGGTGTAATTGCTTCAAGGTTACCGCATTGCGCTCCCAAGATGCGTTGTCATCCAAGGGAAAGAATCCGGTGTAATGGCCTGGCTTGCTAACCGACTTGCTGACCACGGTTGCTGCAGAAATATGAACGTGGTCTGCAATGTGTAGGTGACCTAAAACGATGGCTCCGCCGCCAATCGTGCATTGGGCGCCTATCGTAGCGCTGCCCGCAATACCGACACAGCCAGCAATCGCCGTGTTCTTGCCAATACGAACGTTGTGCCCCACTTGGATCAGGTTGTCTAACTTAACGCCGTCTTCAATCACCGTATCTTGCAGTGCGCCACGGTCAACACAGCTATTGGCTCCGATTTCTACATCGTCGCCAATGCGAACGCTGCCGAGCTGCTCCATCTTTTCCCAGCGATCGCCATCGGGCGCAAATCCAAATCCATCTGCCCCAATCACAACACCGCTGTGCAAAAGGCACCTATCGCCAACCACGCAATTCTCCCCAACCGTGACGCGGGACTTCAACTCTGTCATCGCGCCAATCTGTGCACCACGCTCAATAACGCACAAAGCGCCAACCCGGGCGGTGGGATGTACGCTGGCACCTGGCTCAATCACTGCGCTGGGGTGAATCAAGGGGCGCTTGCTATCGTCTGAAGAAGCATTGGCAAGAAGTGTTTTTCGCCAAAGTTGAGTCACTTTGGCGAAGTACAAATAGGGTTGCTCGGAAACAATGCAAGCACCACGCAGCAGGGCTTCGTCCTTGAGCTGCGGACTCACAATCACGCAAGCGGCTTGAGAGTGCCGAAGTTGCTGCTGGTATCTGGGGTTACTTACGAAACTTAACTGACTCGGGGTAGCTGCCTCTAGAGAGGCCAAGCCGTTAATCCGCAGATCGCTATCTGCATACAACTCGCCCCCCAGCGCTTGAACAATGGCCGCAAGGGAAAGTTCAGACACACCAAGCCAGGGAACGCAATTTATTTTGCACCCGAGTTAAGAATTTTGAGGACTTTTTCAGTGATGTCATGCTTGGTGTTGCTATACACCACCTCTTGTATCACCAAGTCATATTTCTCTGCATCAGCCACTACACGCACGGCTTTGGTAGCCTTCTCGAGAACTTGTTGCAATTCTTCGTTGCGACGGCCATTCAAGTCTTCTTGGTATTCGCGTTGTTTGCGCTGGAAGTCCCGGTTGAGTTCGGCAAACTCTTTTTGGCGACTGCCGCGCTGAGATTCGGTCATGGTGGGCGTATCGCGCTCAAACTTCTCGCTGAAGGTTTTCAATGACGCCTGCAAATCACCAAGTTCTTTACCGCGGCGTGAAAATTCCTGCTCAAGCTTGACTTGGGCAGCCTTCGCAATCGCCGACTCGGTCGTAATGCGTTGGGTATTGATGTAACCAATTTTGGAGTCTTGAGCAAAGGCTGTCGCATTTAACGTGGACAGCGCAAGAGCGATAAATGCTAGTTTTTTAGAAATCATGATTAGAAAGAGGTTCCAATTTGAAATTGCAATGCTTGCGTATTATCGTTGTCAAATTTCTTGACTGGGACGGCCCAGGCTAAGCGCAAAGGGCCTACGGGTGAGATCCAGCTGATGCCTACGCCTACGGATGAACGCATGTCGCCCAATTGGAAGTCTTCATTGGATCCGTAGATACCCCCTACGTCAAAAAATCCATACATCCGAAGTGTCCGGTCGTTGCCCCCGCCTGGCAAAGGAGCGAGCATTTCCGCATTGAACGTGATTTTTTTGGCACCACCGGCTGCAACCGGAGTAGCTTGCAAGCGTTGTTCCGCAGTAGTCAGGCTACCTTGCTGAAAACCACGAACGGAGCCCAGACCGCCGGAGTAGTAATTTTTAAACAAGGGGAAGGAAAGCCCCCCAGTACCTGCCCCCATAGCGATTTCACCATTGAGTGCCAAGGTCACTTTTTTAGACAAGGGGAAAAATTGTTGGACTTGGGCTGTACCGCGCACATACCGCAAATCACCGCCCACGCTCCACTCGCCCGAGGTTTTTACTAAGCGGCCGGAGCTAGGAATCAATCCGCTATCGCGGGTGTCGCGGGCCCAGCCAATGGTCAAGGGAAGCGCATTGGTGGAGTAGGCAAACTGGTTAGCAAAGTCTTTGTAAGCATCAGGCAGCAAAGTGCCTGGAACGATAGTGGTTCGCTCAATCCCGCCTCCAAAAAACACCGTATCGCTATCGCTAAAAGGAACGCCAAATCTCAAACTTGCACCTGATGTTTCCAGGGAATAACTGTTTTCGTCGGTGTAGGGCTTTGAATTTCGCAAATAGACATCCACCGTTCGCGAAACTCCATCAGCTGTGAAGTACGGGTCTGTGGTGTTAAAAACCACGGTCCGGTTAAGCTTACTGGTATTTAGTTCTACGCCCAAGGAATTTCCGCTGCCAAAGGCATTCTCTTGTTTAAAGCCAAGCATCAATCCCAATCCATCTGCGCTCGAGACACCTGCTCCCAAACTTAAGCTTCCAGTGGGTTTTTCAGCAACTGTAATCGTCAGATCCACTTGGTCTGGGAAACCGGCAACCTCTTGAGTTTCAATCGACACTTCTTTGAAATACCCCAAGCGATCGACCCGGTTGCGGGATTGGCGAATTTTTTCTCCGTCATACCAAGCGGCTTCTAACTGACGGAACTCGCGGCGAATCACTTCGTCACGTGTTCTATCGTTACCCGCTACGTTGATTCGGCGCACATACACCCGACGTGATGGCTCAGCGCGAATGGTGATTTCGACTCTGTTCGTTTTGCGATCCACCACCGTTACGGGCTCAGCAACCGCAAAGGCGAAGCCGAAGTTGGAATAAAAATCAGTAAATGCTTTGGTGGTTTGCGCAACATCGGTCGCGTTATACGGCTCGCCTGCTTTGATGCTGACCAAGGCTTGGAAGTCGGCTTCCTTGTCTAGAAGATTGCCAGCGAGTTTGACCTTGGACACCACAAAAAGCTCGCCCTCGGTGACGTTGATGGTGATCGTGATGTCTTGTTTATTGGGAGAAATGGCGACTTGAGTGGAATCAACTGTGAACTCCAAATACCCGCGAGACAGGTAGTAAGAACGCAGCGTTTCCACATCCGCATTGAGCTTGCTGCGAACGTAGCGATCTGACTTGGTATACCAACTCAACCAGCCGCCGGTATCAGAGTCCATCTGGCCCCGCAAGGTGCTTTCAGAAAAGGCTTTGTTACCAACAATTTTTAGTTCTTTGATCTTGGCAACATCGCCCTCTACCACGGCAAAACTCAGATTAACCCGGTTGCGTTCAATCGGAGTGACCGTGGTCACGATCTGGGCGGCGTACATGCTTTTATTGATGTATTGGCGCTTGAGTTCTTGTTCAGCTTTGTCAGCCAAAGCTTTGTCAAAGGGACGGCCATCGCTTAAACCGATGTCTTTCAAGGCTTTGACAAGTACTTCTTTTTCAAACTCTTTCGTTCCGGAAAAATCAACCGCTGCCACAGTAGGACGCTCTTGGACTACCACGACCAAGACTTGGCCTTTGGTCTCAATGCGAACATCATTGAACAAGCCCAGCCCGAACAGCGCTTTGATAGACGCAGCTGCCTTTTCATCGGTGTAGGTATCTCCAATGCGAACCGGAAGCGAGGCAAAAATGGTCCCAGCCTCAACCCGCTGCAAACCTTCGACCCGAATGTCTTCCACGGCAAAAGGCGTCAATGCCATGACGGATTGCGCAAGAAGCCCCAAGACTGCGGCAACAAAAATCCGGCTAATAGAAGAGAGTGTGAATAGCATAGTTAAAACTCAGGGGAAATCAACAGATAGCATCATACCGAAGATAGCTCTCAGGCGGCCAGTTTCCCGACCCATGCCAGAGCCACTGAACGCGCCTCCAAGTCTAAGGCTAGCAAATCCCCCAGAGACGAAGGCGCAGAGGGAATGAACTGCGATAAACACGCGGTATTGACCGCGTGGATTTGGTCAAAGCGAAGTTTGCGATCCAAAAAGGCTGCGACGGCAATTTCGTTGGCCGCGTTCAATACCGCATTGCTACCTTCTGGCGCAGACAAGACGTCCCAGGCCAGCTTTAAACCTGGGAATCGATCCGAATGCCGATTGGAGCTCAGAGACTCGAATGTCAAGCCAGATAAAGTCTCAAAATTGATCGCGCTGGCTCCAGACTGAATCCGTGAGGGCCATGACAAACCATAGGCAATCGGACCCCGCATATCCGGTGTGCCCAATTGAGCCACTACTGAATGATCGACGTATTGCACCATCGAGTGAATCACGCTTTGGGGATGAATGACGACTTCAATCTGCGCAGGCTCGACTCCAAACAAGAACTTCGCCTCGATAACCTCCAAGGCTTTGTTCATCATGGTTGCGGAATCGACGGAAATTTTTTGGCCCATGCTCCAATTGGGGTGGGCGCAGGCTTCTTCGGGGGTCACATTTTTCAAAGTCTCTGGGTCACGCATCCTGAAGGGTCCGCCCGATGCCGTCAAAATAATCTTGTCAATCACATCACCCCAAATTTTGGGGTTTTCGGGCAAGGACTGAAAAATCGCGGAGTGTTCGCTGTCAATCGGCAAAAGCGTGGCACCACCGGCATTGACTGCCGCCATGAAAAAACTGCCGCCAACCACCAAAGCTTCTTTATTAGCCAGTAACAAGCGCTTGCCCGCGCGAGCAGCAGCGATACAGGGCGCCAACCCTGCCGCGCCCACAATGGCTGCCATGACCGTCGTAGCTTGGGGATGGGATGCAACTTCTTCCAGAGCTGCAGGGCCCCATAAAACGGCTGTTTTGATACCTAAACCTTGAAGCGCACTTTGAACGGCTCGGCCATGCTTTTCGGAACCCATCACTGCAAAGACCGGTTGGTGTGTCACGCATTGCGCCACCATCGCGTCAACTTGGGTATGGGCCGTGAGCGCAAACGCCCGAAATTTTTCGGGGTGTCGTGCGATGACGTCTAAGGTATTGACCCCGATCGATCCGGTCGAACCCAACACCGTGATCTGCTGCACTACTTTGTTCATGAAGTACACAAGAGCAAGGCCAAGGGCAAGACGGGCAATAAAGCATCTACGCGGTCCAATACCCCGCCGTGGCCCGGCAACAACCCGCTGCTGTCTTTAACCCCCGCAGAGCGCTTAAATAACGACTCCATCAGGTCCCCCACTACGCTCATCGTCGTCAAAAAT
>QYPA01000047.1 GCA_007279715.1 Comamonadaceae bacterium
AGGCTTGTGCCACGCTGGCCCCTTCGCGAACAGCGACCAGGTCCAACATCGAAAGCGCAAAGGCGGGTTTATTTGTCATAGCGCCATTATGCGCAGTAGGCACAATGGACGCATTACACACTGTCGCCCAAGGAGCTCTTGCCATGTCAAATACTACCGCCCCCAGCGAATCCCAGATGACTCAGGCTAACACTACACGCGTCGACCAAGCCCAATTGGCTGTTTTGCGCGAGCACCGCAGAGCGCACCGTCAAAACGTGGCTTTGGCGCTGCAAGCCTCAAGCGCCGAACACCCGCAAGTAGCGCCTACGTTGACGCGGGGTCAACGCTTGGCTGATGGTGTCGCCGCAACGATTGGGTCATGGCGATTCATCGTGATTCAGAGTTCGGCCATCGTCTTGTGGATTACTGGCAATGTGTGGGTTGGGGCTGGCTCTTGGGATCCTTACCCGTTCATTTTGTTAAACCTGTTGCTCTCGTTCCAGGCCGCCTATACCGCGCCGGCCATCATGATGAGCCAAAACCGCCAATCGGAGTTAGACCGCCGCCACGCTCAAAACGACTATGAAATCAACGTCAAGGCTGAATTAGAAATCGAGTTGCTGCATGAAAAAATTGACATCCTTAAAGAGCGTGAACTGCTGGCGTTGACCGAGGCGGTGCGGCACCTCTCCGCCCAATTGGAAACGCTCTCCAAACGGATGCACTGAATTAAGATCGCATGCTATGCACACCTCTGCCCTTGTTTTATTTTCTGGCGGCCAAGATTCCACCACCTGTTTGGCCTACGCCTTATCAAAATACGCGCACGTTGAAACGGTTGCCTTTGATTACCGCCAGCGCCACCATGTGGAGTTAAGTCAACGCCTGCACGTCTTAAACGCCTTGCGAGCCCAATTTCCTCAATGGGCCCAACGCCTAAAGGATGACCATTTGCTTGACGTTGCGGTCTTGGGCGAAGTGAGCGAAACCTCCCTCACTCGAGATACAGCAATGGCGATGCAGGCCAACGGTTTGCCCAATAGTTTTGTGCCCGGACGCAACTTGTTATTTTTAACCCTGGCTGCGGCTTTGGCCTATCGCCGTGGGTTAGATGTACTCGTTACGGGTGTATGTGAAACCGACTTCTCCGGGTACCCCGACTGCCGAGACGACACCATGAAAGCCATGCAAATCGCTTTGTCCTTAGGCATGGACAAACGGTTTTTGATTGAAACCCCGCTGATGTGGATTGACAAGGCTGCAACGTGGCAGCTTGCGCACTCTTTGGGCGAACAGTCTGGAGTTACTGAAGGCGCAACAGCCTTGGTAGATTTGATTGTGGAGCATACCCACACATGCTATCTAGGTGAGCGCAGCCAGCGCCACGCATGGGGTTACGGCTGTGGCACCTGCCCAGCCTGCGTCTTGCGAGCCAAGGGTTTTGAAACCTATAACTCGCCTGGCGAATCTACAAGCGCTTCTCTTCCAACGTAAACCGCGCTTGGGCATTAGCTTCTTGCTCGGTTAACACCCAGGCCTTGGTATGAAAGCTGGCAACCCCGGGCCGATGCGCGATGGATACCAATGCGCCACCTTTGGCGGTGACCATGTCAACAAGGCGCTGGTATAGGGTTGTCTCTGTTGCGATGTCTAAGGCGCTAGTTGCTTCGTCGGCAAAAACCCACTGCGGTTGTTTTAAGAAAACCCGCGCCAAGGCCAAGCGCTGCTGTTCGCCACCTGAGAGTTTTTGTCCCCACGCGTCGCTGCGGTCTAATTCTTTGGCAAGCGCAGGTAGCAAGGCGCGTTCTAAAGCCTGCGTGAGTTGCGTATCGTTATAGCGCTCGGGGCGCTCAGGGTAGGCCAGCGCGTCGCGCAGCGCGCCATTGGGAAAGTACGGCCGCTGCGGAATAAACATAGCATCTGCAGGAAGGTTTACTGCGCCGCTGCTAAACGGCCAAATCCCAGCCAATGTGCGAAATAGAGTGGACTTTCCAGCGCCTGAAGGCCCTTGCAGCAAGACCCGGTCCCCTTCCTGGGCATGGAGCGCCGCATGGGCCAAAAGCGCAATGCCATTTGGCAAGGAAACCGTGAGATGGTCCGCCTCAAGCATTGAACTAAATGCAGGCCCAGTTGGTCTGTCCAAAGGTGGCATCTGAACAGCTGTGTTTTGAGAATTGTTGACTCCAAGTGCGCTGTCAAAGCTGGTTAAGCGGTCGGTGGTTGCCCGCCATGTTGCCAAACTGCTGTAGTTATCAACAAACCAACTCAAAGCACCTTGGACTTGACCAAAGGCCGAAGAAATTTGCATCAGCTCGCCCAGTTGAATCGCCCCACTGAAAAATCGCGGCGCCGCCACCACGAAGGGAAATACCACTGCCGCTTGGCCAAAAAAACTGGTAAACCACACCAGATTTTTTTGCGCTTTCAGAAGCTGCAGGTAATTCGCTAAAACACGTTCAAAGCGACTGCCCAGTTGTTGCTCCTCAACGCCCTCGCCTTTGTCGAGCGCAATCGACTCGCTGTATTCGCGCACCCTAATCAGGTGATGACGAAAATCGGCTTCGACCCGTTGTTGTACAAAATTAAGCGCAATTTGCGGACGCCCAATCCAGTGGCTGATCGCGCTACCCGCAGCGCAGTACAAAAGCGCCATCCACACCATAAAGCCCGGAATATTAAACTCGGAGCCGCCAACGCTTATCGCAAAACCACCCGAAAGGCCCCACAAAATTCCTACAAAACTCGCCAGCGTAACCACCGAGTTCAGCAAGCCCATAGACAAGCTAATGGACAGGGCGGTGAACTGGTTGATGTCTTCGGCGATGCGCTGGTCGGGGTTGTCAGGCAGGGAGGCAGACGCATCGGGGGAAGTAAAGCGCGCAAGCTCCATGCGGTAAAACGCGTGTCCGCTGAGCCAGCGCTGCAGGTACTGGGCGGTCATCCACGCCCGCCAGCGCATCTCCAATAACTGCGTGAGGTAAAAGCGGTAAACCGCGATCACGATAAAGGCAAATGCCAAGTAGCTAAAACGCCCGAGCTGCGTCCAAAAAACAGTGGCATTTTTTTCTTGTAAGGCATCGTAAAACAACTTGTTCCAGTCGTTGAACAAAACCGCCATGTACACCAAGCCCAAGTTCAGGGCGACGATAGCCAATAACAGGCCGCGGGCTTTCCACTTCTCGTTGGAAGCAAAGTAGGGTTTTGCGAGCGCCCAAACCCGATGAATAAAAAAGGTGAAGACGCGAAGTTTTTGAAACATATCAGTTGCGAACGCCGCTGGCAACGTGGCCCGACGGCACATGACGCGCAGCAGACTCGATGTGGCCGGTTTGATCGTCAAAGAAAAAGTCAGGTTCAAACTCGCGCAAGAACTCGCCCTTGTCTAAGCCGCCTAAGAACATCGCCTCATCTACTTCGATGTTCCAGTCCATGAGGGTGCGAATCGCGCGTTCATGCGCTGGTGCGCTGCGGGCGGTGACTAGCGCAGTGCGAATGCGCATATGCGGTTGGGCGGCCTGTTGCAAACCGTGTAATGCGACGAGCAAGGGTTTGAATGGGCCGTCCGGTAAAGGTTGCGCGGCTTTGTCGGACTCGTGCTGTTGAAACGCGTTGAGGCCTTGGGCTTGGAATACACGCTCGGCCTCGTCGCTAAATAAAACGGCGTCGCCGTCAAAGGCAATGCGAACTTCAAAGGGGTGGGCGCTGCTGGCGTGGGCCGACTGCGGGTACACCTGCGCGGCCGGAACGCCAGCGTCTAAAGCGCTGCGCACGTCGCTTAAGTGGGTGCTTAAAAATAAGTTCGCCCGCAAAGGTTGTAAATACTTCCATGGGGCTTCACCCCTTGTAAAACTACAACGAATAATCGGCAGCGCGTAATGGGCCGCTGACTTCATCACTCGCAGACCACTGACTGGGTCATTGCGCGAAAGAATCACCACCTCGACCCGCTGCGAAGGCGTCTCGTTAAAGGCAAGAAGCTTTTTAACCAAAGAAAAGGCCACGCCCGGTTTGGCGGGGGTGTCAATGCGTTCGAGTTGCAAGCGCATATAGGCGCGGTCATCGCCTTGCTCAAAGATTTCGTTTTCTTCTTCAAAATCAAACAGGGCCCGCGAAGAAATCGCCACCACCAATTTACCGTCTAAGGTCATACCCATAAATAAGACCGGTTTATTGCTGCAAAAACAGGCGGTATACCGGGTTCTGCGTTTCTTCAACGTAGGGGTAGTCCAGCGCTTCTAAAAACTGGGCAAAGGCTTTGTTGTCAGCCTTGGGAACTTGCAAGCCCACCAAGATGCGGCCGTAGTCTGCGCCTTGGTTGCGGTAATGAAACAGGCTGATATTCCAGCCCGGACGCATCAGGCTTAAAAATTTCATCAAAGCGCCGGGACGCTCGGGAAATACAAACCGCAAAATGCGCTCGTCTTTTGCTAAAGCGCTGTGGCCGCCGACCATGTGGCGAATATGCTCTTTGGCTAACTCGTCGTGGGTCAGGTCCAGCGTTGGGAAGCGGTGTTTACCGAAGTTTTTGGCAATTTTTTCAGACTCGCCTTTGCCTTGCGTGGTTAGCCCGACAAAGACATGCGCTTGGGCTGAATCGCTCATGCGGTAGTTGAACTCGGTCACATTGCGCGGGCCCCCGGGGAGGGCGCCAATGAGTTCGCAAAAACGCTTAAAGCTTCCGCGCTCTTCAGGAATCGTGACCGCAAACAAGGCTTCACGTTCTTCGCCCACCTCGGCCCGCTCGGCGACAAAACGCAAGCGGTCAAAGTTCATATTGGCGCCACACAAAATGGCGGCGTAGGTTTGCCCTTTGGTTTTGTGGGTGGCGACATACTGCTTGATCGCCGCAACCGCCAATGCGCCTGAGGGCTCCACAATCGAGCGGGTATCGACAAAAACATCTTTGATCGCAGCGCACACCGCGTCTGTGTCCACAGTCATAAATTCATCCACCAAGCCGCGGGCAATGCGAAACGTTTCTTCGCCGACCAACTTGACGGCGGTTCCATCGGAGAACAAACCCACATCGGAAAGCGTGAGTCGCTTGCCGGCGCTCACCGACTGCATCATCGCGTCGGAGTCATTCATCTGTACCCCAATGACCTTCACCTCGGGGCGAACCGCCTTGATGTAATTGGCCACACCACTCACCAAGCCGCCGCCGCCGATCGCCACAAAAACCGCGTCGAGTGGCCCTGCGTGTTGGCTCAAAATTTCCATCGCAATCGTCCCTTGGCCTGCGATAACGTCGGGGTCGTCAAAGGGGTGAACGAAGGTGAGTCCTTGTTTTTTTTCTAAGGTCAATGCGTGGTTGTAAGCGTCGGTGTAGCTGTCACCAAACAAAACCACCTCACCGCCAAACCCACGCACCGCGTCTACTTTGACCTGGGGCGTCGTCGTTGGCATCACAATCACCGCCCGCGCTCCCAGGCGGCTCGCGCTCAAGGCCACGCCTTGGGCGTGGTTTCCCGCAGAGGCGCAAATCACGCCTTGCTTGAGCTGCGCAGGGCTCAAGTGCGCCATCTTGTTGTAAGCCCCGCGCAGCTTAAAACTGCGAACAGCTTGCTGGTCTTCGCGTTTGAGGAGGACCGTGTTGTGCAGCCGCTTACTTAAAAGCTTGGCGGTCTCCAACGCCGACTCCTGCGCCACGTCATACACCCGGGCGTTCAAAATTTTGATCAGGTAGTCCGCCGGTTGCAAGGCTTTGGTTTTCCGGGGGGATTTTGAGGGGGCTTTAGAGGGTGTCATAGTAAATTCGGTTGAAGTCCGCATGATAATCGTCAGCATGGGACCGGCACCGAAATAGGGGCCCCACATTCAAGGAGAAAAAACAATGGAATGCACCGTCAGTTGGACCGGAGGGCTTGCCACCCGCTCAGGCATGGGATTTGTGGCAGAAACAGGCAGCGGCCACGTGTTGGTGATGGACGGAGCGCCAGATGCCGAAAAGCCTGAAAACGGCGGCTTAAACCTCGCCCCGCGGCCTTTGGAAATGGTCTTGGCCGGAACCGGCGGATGTACCGCCTATGACGTGGTGTTGATCCTCAAACGCGGGCGTCATAAGGTCCAAGGCTGCAGCGTCAAACTCATTGCCGAACGCGCCGAGACCGACCCCAAAGTCTTTACCGCGATTCGCATGCACTTCACCGTGTCCGGCCAAGCAGTACCTGCGCAAGCCGTAGAACGCGCGATTGCCATGAGCCACGATAAATACTGTTCGGCCAGCATCATGCTCGGTAAAACGGCGCAGATTACGACGAGTTTTGAGGTGTTAGAAGCATAAAAAAACCCCCGGTGCGTTTCCGCAGCGGGGGTTTTTTGGTTTTTTGCCAACACGCCTGTACGCCTTTGGGCGTATACAGGTTAAAAAGACTGCCAATAAAACTGTTTAGCAGGTTCTAATAAACTGTCTAGTGTTTGATAACAAAAGGACTGACTTTTTCAGTAATTAAGAGAAATAGGACATGGCGATGAAAAAAAGTTTATTTGGTTTGGCGGCTTTGGGTTTGGTTGGCACGGTTGCAGCCCAAGTCACTGTCTACGGGAAGGCAGATGTGGGGTATGTGAACACGGCATCGGTGGGCTCCATTGTGAGCGGTGGGTATGAAGGGAGCCGGATCGGTGTCAAGGGCACTACGGATTTGGGTGGTGGAATGACAGGAGTCTTCAAGGTTGAAGGCGGAATGAGCACGGTTGATGGGACCTTTGCAGGTTTTGGTCGAGAGGCAAATGTGGGTTTTTCAGGTGCGTTTGGCGCCCTAACTGCCGGCCTTCAGTGGTCTCCGTATGACAATGCAATTGCCGCGATGGATGCTATGGAGTACAACGGCTTTTCTCCTGTGACGGTCTTATCGGGGTTCGACCTCGGCAACACCGGCAACGGAAATGTGAAGAGTTCTGTTCAATGGGCCTCGCCAATCGCAGCAGGTTTTCAAGCTACGCTTATGGCGGCGCCTAATGCCGGTGACCTAAACAAAAGGAACTACAACGGGATAGGTTTGAATTTCGCCCAAGGACCCGTGGCGCTAAGTTTGGCAACGCAGTCTTATGAGGCCTCGACAACTTCTACCGTTAAATCTCTAGCCTTAGGCGGGAGCATCAATTTGGAAAAGGCAGTCGTATTTTTAGGAATGACGACAACCAATGACGGATCTGCAAAAGCGGCGACAGGTCAGACCTTTGGCATCAAAATCCCAGTGGGTGAAAACTATGTTTCCCTTGCTTGGGCGCGGGGAACGCAAGCAACGGAGACTTTAGGCTGGGGTGTGCAGTACATCTATAACTGGAACAAATCTGCTGTTATTTACACAGGCTACAAAACAGTTCAGGATCCTGCAGCGACAACCAATACGGCAGGCGTAGGCGTGCGTTACGATTTTTAAGTAGCGTTGATAAAAGCGACTAGTGGCGATGCGCACAGTCGCTTTTATTGCACCGCGCATACAAGCTTAGCGCATGGTCTGTGATGGTGAAGCCCTTGGCTTGTGCAACGGCTTGTTGGCGGCTCTCGATCTCGGGGTCGTAGAACTCTTCGACCTTGCCGCAGTCAAGGCAGACAATATGATCGTGGTGTTGGCCCTCGTTGAGCTCGTACACCGACTTGCCACCTTCAAACTGGCTGCGGCTCAGAATGCTGGCCTGTTCGAACTGCGTTAAAACACGGTAAACGGTCGCCAAGCCCACATCTGAGTTCTCAAGCAAAAGCACACGAAAAACGTCTTCAGCGGACATGTGGCGCTGGCTGCTGCGTTGGAAAACTTCCAGAATTTTCAAACGCGGAATCGTGGCTTTTAGCCCGGTGCTTTTGAGTTCTTCGATGTTGGTCATGGGAGATCGCTCTTAGAGGGGCAAGGCTACAATGCCGTGATCATATCGTTGCAAGCCTACCCATGACCGCATTTTTAACTATTCGCCGCAACCCATTGGGGTTGCTTGTTCTTTTGGCGTCTCTTGTCTTGGCTGGGTGTAGCAGTTTTGACAGTGCCAGCAAAAAAGCCGCAGGCGTCGTTAGCCCCTACAGCATTGACATTGTGCAAGGCAATGTGGTCACCCGCGAACAAATCGCCGCGGTGCAATTGGGAATGCCGCGCTTGCAAGTGCAAAGTATTTTGGGAACATCGCTGTTGGTCAGCGTTTTCCATGCGCAGCGCTGGGACTACGTTTTCACCTTCACGCGCCAAGGCCAAGCGCCGCAATCGCGACGTGTCACTTTGTTTTTTAAAGAAGACCGCTTAGACAAAGTCGAGGCCGATGATTTGCCAAGCGAAGCGGAGTTTGTTCGAGGTTTGCCATCCAAGGTGGCAACGGGAAAGTCGCTGCCTTTAGAAGCGACACCGGAAAAGCTCAACAAATACTCTGCCCCCAAGGCGGCTGAACCGATCAGCCCGACGGTTGGCTTGCCCGGCCCGAGCAGCTACCCGCCCCTAGAGCCTGCGGCAAAGTAAGCGCACCCCAAGGAGCCGTGGTGAATACGCAAGCCAAGATTCAAGTCAATACCCAAGTCATTTCTGTAGCCGTTGCTGGAGCGTCCGGGCGCATGGGGCAGATGTTGATTGACGCGGTAAGGGCGGCCGATGATTGCGTCCTTAGCGGCGCTTTGGATATCGCCGCAAGTCCGGCCATCGGCCAGGATGCGGGTGCGTTTGCCGGTCAAACCACCGGGGTGTTGATTACCGCCGATATCGCCCAAGGGCTTAAAAACAGCCGCGTGTTGATTGACTTTACCCGCCCTGAGGGGACGATGGCCCACCTCGCGGTATGCCGAGCCAACGGAGTCGCGATGGTGATCGGGACGACTGGTTTTACCGATAGCCAAAAAGCCGAGATTGCGCAAGCAGCCAAGCACATTCCCATCATGATGGCACCCAATATGAGCGTGGGTGTCAACGTGACTTTGAAGCTCTTGGAGATGGCGGCCAAAGCCTTGGCAACGGGCTATGACATTGAAATTATCGAAGCCCACCACCGTCACAAGGTCGACGCGCCGTCAGGCACGGCGCTCAAAATGGGCGAAGTGATCGCCGAGGCTTTAGGGCGCGACTTGAAAGACTGCGCCGTGTATGCCCGCGAAGGCGTGACCGGCGAACGCGATCCGTCGAGCATCGGTTTTGCCACCATTCGCGGTGGCGATATTGTGGGGGACCACACCGTGCTTTTCGCCGGCACCGG
>QYPA01000002.1 GCA_007279715.1 Comamonadaceae bacterium
CCTCTTTAGTGGAATGACTGTTTTAGAGCAGGTGATGGCGGGCTGCTACGTTAGGCGCGGTACGTCGCTGTGGGCGTCATTTCTCGGTCTTCCAAAGGCCCGAGCGGCTCGCAAGGCGGTAGAAAGCCATGCACTAGAACTCCTTGACCGCGTACAACTTGCTAATCGTGCGCACTTATTAGCGGAAACATTGTCTTATGGCGAGCAACGGCGAGTTGAAATTGCACGTGCACTTGGTACGAGTCCGCGTTTGTTGCTGCTAGACGAACCTACTGCAGGGATGAACGCTCAGGAATCCAATGAGATCGGAAAATTGGTTCACAGCCTGCGAGATGGTGGCTTGACGGTGTTAATCGTAGAACACAATGTTCAGTTGGTTAAAGATTATTGTGACCACGTCACGGTGATGAACTTTGGACGTTTTTTGGCCGATGGCACTCCGGCCGAGTGCATTGCCCACCCTGATGTCCAGGCGGCTTATTTTGGAAAGACCACCGATGCTGAGCGTATCCGGACTCTGCGCTAGCTACGGCGCCATTGATGCAGTTAGGGATCTCACTTTTGAAGTGGGCTCAGGACGTATGGTCGCTATTCTCGGAGCAAACGGTGCAGGGAAATCAACAACTTTAAGAAGTATTGCAGGTCTTCACAGACCAGTCATCGGGTCAATCAAACTCGATGGGCAAGAGATATCGGATCTTCCAACGCACCGTGTAGTGCGACGTGGCCTTGCTATGGTGCCAGAAGGCCGAATGATAGTTGCGCCGCTGTCTGTGGAGGAGAACCTGAAACTTAGTTCTTATGCAGGTCGTGGCGTTGAGAAGGATTTAATTGCAAAAGTCTACGATCTGTTTCCTCGACTTAAAGAGCGTCGTAGTCAACCGGCAGGTTTAATGAGTGGCGGAGAACAGCAGATGTTGGCCATTGGCAGGGCACTCTTGACTCAGCCCACCATGCTGGTACTCGACGAACCCTCAATGGGTTTAGCACCCTCCATCATCGATCTCGTTTTCCAAGCGATTGTCACGCTTCACAGGGAAGGCCAGTCGATCCTTTTGGTTGAACAAAATGCCGAGATTGCGCTTTCAGTTTGTGACTACGCTTATTTGATGAAGCGTGGGTCAATCGTAGGTCAAGGGACTGCATCCGAACTCCGTTCCGATGCGGGTGTACTAGAAGCCTATTTCGCATAATTGAGCTAAAGGTCAGTTGTTCACGTTTTACTGCAGGGATTTCCTAACGTTCTGTGGGAAGGCCCGTTTGCTTCACGATTGCATCGGATATTTTTCGCAGTTGGCGTTGCAGTTCATGAGCAATCTCTTCACGGCGTGGCAACTCAAGCCGCCCCGATAAAGCCGACACACTGATAGCAGCAACTGGGTTGTCCTTAGGAAAAGCCACGCCGATGGCGGCGGTCCCTGGAGTAACCGCACTGTCAAGGAAGGAGTAGCCTTGGGCCCTGCCTTTTGCAACTGCTGTTAGAAGAAAGTCTACGCTGAAGGTTGCAAATTTCAGGTACCTGTGGGCGTTATCCTTAATGATGGCGTGCGCCTCATCTTCCGGCATGGCACAAAGAATGGCTAAACCACCAGCCCCAACCCCAAGCGGTCTGCGAACGCCAATGTCAAGAGGTAGCGCTTTGATTGGGAAATCACCCAAAACGCGGTTGGTACAAACCGCTTCCATATTGCTGCGTTCGCTTAAATAAATGGTGTCATGGGTAACATCTGCCAAGTGATGCATCGCTGCATCGCATAACTCACTGAGCCTGTAACGAGGCCTCGCGAGCAATCCAAGTTCATGAAGTAACGGGCCAAGGTAGTACTTTCGTGTATGGGGATCACGATTAACCAATCCTTCAACTTCCATTCTCTGAAGCATTCGAAAACAAGTGGACTGCGGTAATCCTGAGGTAGTAACGATTTCGCCAATACGCATGCCACTGCGTCCGCGAGAAGCCACCACGCGGATCATGCTGACTACCCGCTCAATACTTTGGGTGCCAGTTCTTTGGGGACTTTGGTTTGTATGGGTTTCGACCGCAGAAAGTGATTTGGAGTTAGGGTTCATGGAGATAAATCTTACATTGAATCCACAATGTGGCGAATCGAGGGAAAACCCTAGCAAATGAATTCACCTGTCAAAGAATAATGACTAAAGTTTTGAGTTATTGAAATATCCACAATGTGGTGAATCTTCAGTTACCCAAAGACGGCACTTGGAAGAATAGGAATTTTCTAAATGAGCACATTCAAAGTAGGCGCGCATTTCGTGACTCGGATTGAAGAGATGCTGACGCCAGGTTTTCTGCCTGAGTTTCTTTTCCCTGATTTCGAAAGCATTGTTTTTCAACAATCCAAACTTCTGACTCAGCCCCGCTTTTGGCACGCCGAAAGCGGTAAGGTGATGTCAAGTATGCATTCTTGGATGATCCGCAAAGATCACCATGTCATCTTGATTGATACGGGCTGCGGTAACGATAAGTCACGGGCACTCCCGATCTTCCAACGTTTTCACCAACTGCATATGCCGTACCTTGAAAACTTGTTGACTGCTGGGGTACGTCCCGAGGAAGTCACGATGGTGATTTGCACGCATTTGCATGTCGACCATGTGGGGTGGAACACCCGTCTGGTTGACAACAAATGGGTTCCCACATTTCCCAACGCAAGGTACATATTTTCAAGGCGTGAGTTTGAACATTGGAACTCACCGACTGGGGGAGGCATCAGTTTGCCGGAAAATATGGCAGTGATCGCAGATAGCGTTATGCCTATTGTTGAAGCCGGCTTGGTTGATTTCGTGGACGACGGCGCACAAATTTTGCCCGGCTTATTTTTTGAAGACGCACCTGGTCACACAGCAGGTCACGGCATGATCAAACTTGAATCCAACAAAGAGGCGGCGCTCTTTCCTGGCGATAGTCTGCACCAGCCTATGCAAGTTTTTATGCCAGACTGGAATAGCCGTTTTTGTGAATCAGCTGATCAGGCTCGACTGACTCGACGCGCAGTCTTAGACTACTGCAGTGATCGCAAAGCGCTCCTTTTACCGGCGCACTTTGGTGCGCCACACGGTGGTTATGTCAAGCGCCATGCCAGCGGCTATGAATTCAAACCTGCAGACGATCTGGTAGTTTCTGGCCAGTGATTGAATTGAATGATATTCACTCAATCAGCGGCATAAATAGATCAATTTTTGAGGGCAAACTAAATGAGTAAAGACACTTTTTTAACCGAGCTAAAAGCAGCAGTTGGTGCTGCAGTCGTTTTCGATGATGGCGCAACGCGTGACTACTACGCGAATGACATTTTTTGGCAACCAGGCATTCCCCCGTTGGCTGTGGTGACGCCTGAGTCGGCGCACCAAGCCTCTGAGGCTGTCAAAGTGGCAGCTCGCCACAAGATATCGATAGTCCCAAGGGGCGGCGGAATGTCTTACACGAAAGGGTACTTGCCTAAAAATCCCCAATCTATCGTTATTGACACGCGCAAGTTAAATAAGTGATTGAAGTCAATGTTGCCGACAACTACATCACGTTGGAATCCGGTTGCACGTGGGCTCAAGTCCATCAAGCGCTCGAGGGAAAAGGAGTAACTACGGGTTACTGGGGGCCTCTGTCAGGCATCAATGCCACCGTTGGCGGCGCACTTTCGCAAAACAGCGCATTTTTTGGCTCCGGAATACATGGTACGGTTGCCAATAATGTGTTGGGGGTTACCGTATTGCTGGCCAATGGAGAAATAGTTACAACGGGATCTGGTGGTCGGATCAATACAAAACCATTCACGCGCTATGCGGGACCCGATATGACAGGGCTTTTTTTGGGGGATACAGGGGCTTTGGGTCTCAAACTGGCTGCAACTATGAAGTTGGTTCCTGAAGCTAAGGATCAGGATTTTCTGGGTTTCGGTTTCAAAGACATGAAGTCTATGGTTTTGGCGCAAGCTGAAATGAGTTATTTGTATGCCATCGCCACTAGCTTTGGAATTGATCGCTCTAAGGCAATCAACTCAGCAAGCGTTAATAAGTTGGCGGATGGTCCCAAAATCATTGGTAACGTAGCCAAGGCCGCCAAAGGTTGGGTGCAAGGTGTTAAAGACGTAGTTAGCGTCGTGACCACCGGCGAAAACTATCTAACAGAACATGAATGCTCGCTGCACTTGGTCGTTGAAGGTCGAAGTCCACAAGACTTAAAGAACAACATGGAAGCCCTTCGCGATATTGGTAACAAGCACGGGGTTGAAATTTCAAATGCAGCCGCTCGTGTGATGCGCTCCAAACCGTTTAATCCTGTTAGAGGAATGTTAGGTTCCGATGGACAACGCTGGGTCCCCATTCACTCTGTGTTTCCTATGAGTGAAGCTGCCCGTGTAGTGGCTGCCAATGACGCTTATTTTGAGAGTCAACGTGCATTGATAGATCAGCACGGCATCATTTTGTCCTACTTGACTATGACGGTCGCAGGTGAGTTTTTCTTTGAGCCTGCCTTTTATTGGACTGACGAAATTACACCATTGCACAGTAAATCGATGGGTGAGGATGTCGTTGCTCCTTGGATCTCGCGAAAAGCTAATGTTGAGGCGCGTGAAGCGGTAGCGACACTGCGCAAAGGAATCCAATCTGTCTATTTAGGTCTCGGTGGGGTCAATTGGCAAATTGCACGTGATTACCCTTTCAAAGAGGTTCAAAAGTCCCCAACCTGGGCATTGTTGTCAGCGCTCAAAACTGCTGTCGATCCTGACGGCATCATGAATCCTGGCTCACTTGGCTTAAGCCGATAAAAATATTTTCTGGAGATCTACTCATGGGTTACACGATTACGGAAAAGATATTGGCTCGTGCGGCCGGATTAGCAACTGCCAAGGCCGGCGATGAAATTATGGCTAAGCCTGATTTCGTTTTGGCCTATGATTTTCCGGGCTATACGGATGTCATTTTTAAGCAACTCAAAGATGATTTTGGGATTGAACAAATCGCAGAACCCGAGCGCTTTGGTATCTTCATTGACCACATGGTGCCAGCCACTTCGGCTAAAGAGGAAGAATTACATATCGGGACACGCGACTGGTGTAGTAAAAACAATGTTGCACTTTATGAGCGCAAAGGCATTGGTCATCAGGTGGCCTCTGAAGTTGGTTTTGCGACCCCTGGTGCCTTTGTCGTGCATTTTGATGGGCACATTAGCCAACTAGGAACCTTTGGGACGCTGGCGATGGGTATACGTCGCAATGTTTTGGAAGCTTTTGCGATGGAGCGAGTTGCCATCAAGGTCCCACAAACGACACGGGTTGATCTTGTAGGCACTTTACAACCCGGCGTCATGGCCCGCGATGTGTTTCATCACTTAGTTCGGGTTTTAGGGTCTGCGTCATGCCGGTTTCAGGTGCTAGAAATTGGTGGGCCTGCAGCCAGCGCTTTGTCAACAGACAGCCTTCAAACCATAACGGGCCTAGCAATGTTTACAGGTGCACTGACTGCGATTGTTAATCCAGATGCGCCGCGCCTTGAATATGCTTTGCCTAGGGCGCGTAAGCAACTTGAGCCTTTAAGCAGCGACGAGGATGCACATTACGCCGCGCGCCACACCATTGACTTGACGTCACTTGAACCGATCATCGTTATTCCGCCAAGTCCTGCAAATACGCGCGAGTTAAAAGACTATTTAGGACTGGATGTGCAAACGGGTTATCTGGGTTCATGCGTTTCCGGTCGCCTGGAGGATCTGCGAATGGCAGCGCAGGTACTGGAGGGTAAAAAAATCGCGCCAGGTTTTGCGCTTCATGTCGTGCCTACCAGCCAAGCAATCATGGCTGAAGCGGCACGTGAGGGACTATTGGCCACTTTGGTCGAGGCGGGGGCATTCGTCTCTTCGTCATCATGTGACTATTGTTTCGGCCGTATTGCTACTATGGCAGCGGGACAGCGGGCGGTATCTACCGGCACACTCAATGTTCGCGGACGCATGGGAAGTCCAGATTCTGAGATCTTCCTTTGCAACGCTGCCGTCGTTGCGGCATCGGCTTTGGAAGGGAAAATCACAGACCCACGTCCCTACCTGAAAGTCTGATCATGACCTTGAAAAATCTGCATGGACGCGTGGCTTTCATATTTGAAGAAATCGACTTTGATGTAGATCAGATTGTTGGTGTAACGAATATGAAAACCACTGACATTGTCGAGCTAACCAAGGCGGCAATGCAGTCATATGACAAAGACTTCGCCAAGGATGTAAGGCCTGGCGATTTGATCATCGGAAACCATAACTTTGGTTACGGTCATCCTCATTACCCTCCTATGAAAGCGATGCGCCATCTTGGTATCTCTGGGGTCATTGCTGAATCGTTTTCACCAGGCTATTGGCGAGGTGAAATCAGTATGGGGTTTCCACAAATTCCGTGTCCTGGCATTCTTAATTTTGTATCTCGATGGGATGAAATTGAAGTCGACTGGGAGAGCTCTTTGCTCCACAACCTAACACAGGGTAAAAAAATCAGTTTCGAGCCTCTTCCACATGCGGACTTTGCCATGTTGCAAGCAGGTGGTCTTGAAAATTATTTGAAGAAACGTTTTTATAAATCCACTGCTATTGGAGAAAAACCATGACAAGTCTTAGAGGGCTGATAAAAAAAAATGGAACCGTTTGGGCCGCTGGTGCATTTGATGCGTTGAGTGCGAGGTTGATAGAGGAGGCCGGCTTTGATGCTTTGTTGACATCCGGTTATGGTATTTCTTCATCATTTTTGGGAGAGCCTGATACTGAAATCTATACGATGTCAGAAAATTTGACGGTCACCCGCAATATTTGCAACGCCGTTAAGATTCCGGTTATTGCTGACATCGATACTGGCTATGGTAATCCGATCAATGCGATGCGCACCATGCGAGAGTTTGAGTCAGCGGGTGCCTCAGCTGTAATCATGGAGGATCAGGTCTCACCTAAACGCTGCCCTTGCTCATCTTTGGAAATTGACATCATTTCAATGGAAGAGGCTGCAGCAAAGATAAGGGCGGTGGCCTCTGTACGTCGCAATCCTGAGACTCTCATCATCGCCCGCACCGATGCAGTGGATCCAAACGAAGCCATGCGTCGCGCTAAGGCATATGTAACAGCTGGCGCAGATATCATCCAGCCGATTTCCAGATGTTTTAAAGATATCGCTGGACTGCGATCCATGCGAAAAGCTGCCGGCGTACCGCTTTCATTGCAGTTATTGGGTTGGTTGGAAAAGGATCTGAGTCAAGCTGAAATTGAGGAGGTTGCAGGAATTGCAACTTATCCCCTCGTAGCACTCATGAGCGCAACTCAAGCCATGCGAGAAAATCTGAAAGTCTTATCGGAAACAAAGTCATCAAAAAAACTTCCCCGCTCTGTGATCCCTATGAACGATTTCGGTGATTTCATCGGTTTTCCTCGCATTGATGCCTTACAAAAGAAATTCATGGTGAGCGAAAAGATAGTCGCTTGATAGTCAACATTTCGAAGTAACACCATGAATCAATCGACCGAAATATCTGAAAATTCGGTGCAGCCCCGCTATTTAAATACACCGGTTGGGCAATTGCGGGTGTGGTGTGGTGGTGACGGTCCAAGTTTGGTCGTCTTGCCAGGGCTGGTGATGTCGGCAAAGGTCACTGCTCTTCAAATGGAGGAGCAATTTCCCGGTTGGCATATTACGGTTGTTGAGTTGCCTGGAATTGGTGGGTCTGGAAACATCCCTGTGCGCGACATACCAGGGGTCGCAGCTGCTATCTACTCCTCTTTGGGCCTCCTAGGCATAGTCCGTCCTGTCCTTCTTGGCTTTGATCTCTCAGCGGCAATTGCCATTGAATTGTCATCATTATTTTCTAAGGGCAGTGAACTGTTACTGGTGGATCTTGATAAAGCGAAGCATTGGATACATGGCGATCAGCGTCTTCCTTCTTTGAAGCTTTGCGACGACGGTACGCATCTAGTCGCCCTGTGCGCACACTTTCGAAACTGTTTAATGCTTGATTCAGGTCGGCCTACGCATATTGACCCAGTTGGCCCATCCCTTCCAACAGATGCAGAACTGGATACAGCGGTACTAGACGCAGCGGTAAACCTTGCGGCCTACAGCAAACTCTGGCGGGTTTGTTCCAAGGGCCTGGAGCACGCCTTGCGAACCTACGTTGAAAAGTTCAGAGCTTTTCATCTCCCGTCATTGACATCTTTAAAGCCCCGACTTGATTCGCTTAAGGAGGGTCGTTCTCTTTTCCATCCAAGGAAAACCACGGAAATTGAAACGCCTCGTCTGCGAAAAGACTACCTTCAAACGCCTTCTGGAAGAGTTCACCTGCGCAGAATAGGTCACGGCCCCAAGACTTTGCTTGTTTTTCACTCGGCTCCTGGATCCGCAGAGCCTTTGGAATTACTGATGCGCCGTTTGGCTAAAGGGCGAACCGTTATAGCGTGTGACTACCTCGGTAACGGTGATTCAGATAAAGCGGTGGGCCACGTCGACATTCACAGCATGGCAAAAAATGCGATTGAGGTTGCAGACGCTTTAGGGCTAGATAAAGTTGATTTATTCGGCACCCATACAGGGGCTTTGGTTGCACTGGAATTTGCTATACAAAAGCCCCATCGCGTTGGCCGCATCATCCTTGAAGCGCCGGTTTTGCTTGACCAAAGTTTCACTGACGATATTCTAAAAAACTATCTCCCGCCAATTCTTCCAGACAGGTGGGGCACCCATTTGCTCCGCGCTTGGAATATGCGTCGAGATATGTTTTTATTCTGGCCGTGGTACAGGCAATCACGAGATGCAGCCCGTTCCCTAGGTTTACCCGATTTGCAGACTTTGCATTCTTGGACGGTTGGATTACTTAAAAGTGGTCACACCTACCACTTGACCTACGGCGCAGCATTCAGTTACGACACGCGTTCAAAGCTACCCCTGTTGCGTTGTCCTGCGCTGATATGCGCTGGTCCTGCAGACATGTTGGTCGAAGGGTTGGCGATTGCCCGTCAAATAGCGCCTGTCGGCACCAAAGTGCAAGCGACTCCCGCCACGGTTTGGTATCCGGGTCAGCCAAGTACAGCGATTAACGCGGCCATCGCGATTTACGATGCTTTTTTAAAAGGCAAATGAACCCATGACTTACGATAAAACGCGTTTAAGTCCGTCAGTGGTGAGTCGTCTACAGGAGGTGGTTGGTCGCGACGGTTTGCTAACCGATATGGCGGAACTAGACGGATTTGTCATTGACTGGCGTAAAAACTTTCGCGGCCCCACCGATGCGGTTCTTTTGCCCCGCAACACCGCCCAAGTGGCAGAACTGGTTCGTTTGTGTGCCGAAATGAATTTGCCAGTGATTCCACAGGGAGGTAATACTGGGCAAAGTGGCGCATCCGTTCCGTTAAAGGACCAGCAATGTAACGTCATTATCAATTTATCCCGGATGAATCAGATCAGGGAGATAGATCGCGCTAATCAAAGTGTGACGGTAGACGCCGGAGTCGTTCTACAAACCCTCCAGGAAGCTGCAAAAAATAATGGTCTGTATTTTCCTTTGAGTATGGGCGCTGAGGGTACGTGTCAAATTGGAGGAAACCTATCTACTAATGCGGGTGGGACAGCCGTTCTTCGCTATGGTAATGCTCGCGAAATGGTACTGGGCTTGGAGGTTGTTTTGCCAAATGGAGATGTTTGGGACGGTTTGCGAAGTCTGCGTAAAGACAATACCGGATTCGACCTGAAAGCTTTGTTCATGGGGGCTGAGGGCACACTAGGAATTATCACTGCCGCCTCACTAAAACTTTTTGCTCAACCGATTGAAAAGGCGGTTGCATGGGTTGCTGTCCCGAGTCTTCAGCACGCAACTAATTTACTTTCGAGATTTCGGGGTGAGTTTGAATCACGCTTGTCGGCTTTTGAATATGTCTCGAGGGAGCAACTTGATTTAGTCACGCAACATGTCGTTGGCCAAACGGACCCGCTACCTGATAAATCTGCTGGGTATCTGTTAATTGAGCTAAGTGACTCCATAGAGACGGGAACGCTGGATGCCATGCTGCAAAAGACGCTAGCTCAAGCGATGGAAGACGACCAGGTAAACAATGCCCTGGTTGCCACAAGCCATGCCCATGCGCTGAAATTTTGGAAAATACGCCATAGCGTTTCGCAGGCGAACCGCGCCCATGGTGTGAGTCTGAATCACGATGTTGCAGTGCCAACATCGGCCGTACCAGCATTTGTCGAAAGTGCAACTGCAAAAGTAAAGAATTCTTTCCCTAAAGCCCATGTTGTGATAGTTGCACATCTGGGTGATGGCAACGTCCACTTTTTGGCCATTTTTCCGCAATCGTTTTGGGATTCACTGAAAGATCCCAAAGCTTACGCAATGCAAGTAAGGCAATTGGTTTACGACACTGCAAAGGAGTTTAAGGGGACTTTTAGTGCAGAGCACGGAATCGGACAGTCATTAACTTCTGAATTGGTTCGATACAAGTCTTCCGTTGAAGTCGGGCTAATGCGTCAGATCAAGGCAGCAATTGATCCTTTAGGAATCATGAACCCGGGTAAGGTCATCGCTCAAAATTGATTACGGCAATGTAATTCATCGACCCCCAAGCCAAATAAAGGGGTCGGCATAGAATCATCTGAAGTTCATGGATGTTTCCAACCTGGAGGCGTTCCGTTCGTTTTGAAGGACTCCCATGGATACGGCACCAACGCAGCAGCTCAAAATTCTCTTGGTGGAAGACGAGGTCAAGATCGCAGAGTTTGTGATTCAAGGCCTGAACAAGGCGGGCTATGCGGTTGAACACTTTGTAGACGGCGTGAGTGGTCTGAAGGCCATCATCAAAGGCCAATACGACCTGGTCTTACTGGATGTCATGCTGCCTAAACTCAGCG
This sequence comes from Comamonadaceae bacterium, assembly GCA_007279715.1. Taxonomy (GTDB): domain Bacteria; phylum Pseudomonadota; class Gammaproteobacteria; order Burkholderiales; family Burkholderiaceae_C; genus Allorhodoferax. The sequence continues at coordinate 10,884 of QYPA01000002.1, forward strand.
GCTTAGAGTTACTCAAGCAACTGCGTGAAGATGGGAACGTGACCCCGGTCATTATTTTGAGCGCCAAAGTTAACTTGCCAGACCGCCTTCGCGGTTTTGAAATTGGCGCTGATGACTACCTGCCCAAGCCGTTTTTCGTGGAAGAGCTCGTGGCACGGATGAAAGCCATTTTTGGGCGTCTGAATGTCACACCTAAAACCACGCTTGCGGTGAATCATCTGAGTTTAGATTTGGTGACGCGCAAAGTGCAGTGGCACGAAGTCAGCGCGGTACTCAGCCAGCGAGAATTTACCCTCTTGGAATACCTGATGCAGTCGCCCGGCCATATTTACTCCCGCCAACAAATCTTAAAGCATGTTTGGGAAATCAATTTTGACCCGGAAACGAACGTGGTGGATGTGTGTATTCAGCGGATTAAACGAAAAATCACCCGCGGCCGCGATGATCACGCACACCCTATTGAGTCGGTGCGGGGCGTGGGGTATCGACTGCGCAATGAGAC
>QYPA01000022.1 GCA_007279715.1 Comamonadaceae bacterium
CTTGAATTCGGCAGAACTTGAATTTATGGCGAAACGGGTTGTTAAAGTTTTAAGATTTGTTAGGTAAACCTTAAATAACTAGCGCTTTGCACGCTAGGCCGTAAGGATCGCAGAATTTGCACAACTTGTGTATCCCCCAAATGGGTGAGTTTGGGGAAATATTTGTCAATCTATTTTTTTAATCGTCCGTTATGAGGAGGCTCAAAGCGCGGTTGTTTGAGAAAATCAAACTGGATCACTTTGTGATCGAAGCTTATTCGAAAAATCTGAATCGTAAAGCCATGCTATACAATATATGATACTTTCATTTCGCCACAAGGGTCTCGCTTTGTTCTTCAAGACGGGAAAAATGTCTGGAATTCAATCGATTCATGCGACACGTCTTCGTGAATTACTCACGGCGCTTAATGTGGCGAAGGCCCCAGGTGATTTGAATCGCCCATCATGGCGTTTGCATAGTTTGCTTGGATCAAAGTTGGGTTACCACTCCCTAACTGTTCATACAAATTGGCGTTTAACGTTTCGATTTGTTGGACAGGATGTCGAAATGCTTGATTATTTGGATTACCACTAAGGAAATGATGATGAAAATGCACAATCCTGCTAGTCCCGGGGAAATGCTCAAAGGTTGGCTAGACGATCTCGGATCTAGCGTTACAGATTTTGCAGCGCATATCTATATTAGTCGCGTCATGCTTTCTCGTGTACTCAATGGGCATGCTGCCGTAAGCGCAGAGATGGACGTTCGCCTCTCCGAAGCGTTAGGAACAGTCCCCGGATATTGGGTCGCGCTCCAGAATCAATGCGATTTATGGGTTGCTAGTCAGAATGCAAAGCAGCGTCCTCGTATTAAAAGACTGAAAGCGCATAGGTCAGCTGCTTCAATGAGCTAATCAGGAATTTCCCAGAAAGTCCCCAATGTTTGCGCGTAAAGCTGAAGTCGGGTTTAAGGCTTTAACTTCTCTTCGCACAAAGCCAAGGCCAAGCGCATTCCGGCTTCGGTTGCCGCCTTGGTGGCTTCAGAGCGACATTTTTGAAGTTCTGCTTTGTCTTCTTTGGACAAAGGCGGGGGTTTGGCGCTAGAACAGCTTTTTGTTCTCGCTTTGGCTTCGGCGCTCGTGGTCTCATTGCTGCAACGCAAGACTTGTATCGTTTCTTCCGCCCGCAATGGATTGGAAGATAACCCAGCGACGAGCAGGCTCAATGCCACGAATGAATAGAGGCCTTGAGACTGAGGCTGTTTGTTACTGTGTGAGCGCATGGCGGTACCTTTAAGCGTGGTAACCGGTGACGCGTTCCACTTCGTTTTTCGACCCCAAAATCACGCTCACGCGTTGGTGAAGTTGGGTGGGGTTGATGTCCAAAATACGCTCTTTGCCGTTAGTAGCTGCGCCACCTGCTTGCTCAATGAGCCAACCCATGGGGTTGGCTTCGTACATCAGGCGAAGCTTTCCGGGCTTGGCGGGTTCGCGCTTGTCCCAGGGGTACATAAAAATACCGCCCCGCGTCAGAATACGGTGAACGTCGGCCACCATGCTGGCAATCCAGCGCATATTGAAGTCTTTCCCGCGCGGGCCTTCTTTGCCGGCTAAACATTCGTCGACATAACGCTTGATAGGCGCGTCCCAGTGGCGCATATTGCTCATGTTGATGGCAAATTCTTGGGTGTCTGCGGGGACTTGGACGTTTTCTTGGGTCAGGACGAAGGAGCCTTGCTCGCGGTCCAGGGTAAACATGGCAACGCCGTTACCTACAGTAAGTACCAACGTGGTTTGCGGCCCGTAGACGCAGTAGCCAGCCGCAACCTGCTTTGATCCGGCTTGTAAAAAGTCTTGTTCCGAGACTTGGCTGCCTTCGGGTTTTCTTAAGACGCTGAAGATGGTGCCGATGCTCACGTTGACATCAATGTTGCTTGATCCGTCTAAAGGATCAAACAGCAAGAGGTATTCGCCCTGCGGGTACCGGTTAGGAACCACATAGATGTCTTCCATCTCTTCGCTGGCCATCGCGGCGAGGTTGCCACCCCACTCGTTGGCTTCAATCAAAACTTCGTTGGCGATGATGTCGAGTTTCTTTTGAATTTCGCCCTGTACGTTTTCGCTCTCCGCCGTTCCTAATACGCCACCGAGTGCGCCTTTGTTGACGGCTTGACTGATACTTTTGCAAGAGCGAGCAACGACCTCTAGCAGCAAACGCAGTTGCGCAGGAATCAAGCCATTGACGCGTTGTTGTTCAACCAAATAACGGGTGAGGGAAACTTTGGAGGCCATGGGTTTCTTTCTGTTTAAAGTCAGAGCGAGTGTACTTAAGCCAATGCCCGCTCAACAACTTCACGCACATCGTTGCTTAAATCCGTTTTAGCGGCAACGCGCAGCAAGGCTTCACGCGCGGCGCTGCGGTAGGGCTCGGTCAGTTTTTTCCAGCGGTCTAAAGCGCGGGCTAAGCGAGCGGCCACTTGGGGATTGATGCTATCGAGCTCCATCACGCGCTCGCTCCAAAAGACGTAGCCTGCGGCGTCTTGGCGGTGGAACGCGCCCGGGTTGGCGCTACAAAAGCTAGAAATCACGCTGCGGGCGCGGTTGGGGTTTCGGATATTGAAGTCCGGGTGCTTGAGCAATTGGCGTACCGCCGGCAGCACATCGCCACCGCGATCACAGGCCCCAGCTTGCAATGAAAACCATTTATCAATGACTAAGTCTTCGTCTTTAAACAGCGCGTGAAACATCTCTAAGGCTTGGGCCGCTAAAGGGTTGCCGCTGCCGACCAAAGCCTGCAAAGCATTAGCGCGGTCGGTCATATTGCTTGCCGCTTTGAAACGCTGTAATGCTTTTTCGGGCCAGGCGTTATTGCTTTGGGCAGTGTCAGCCAAACACAAATAGGACAAAGCCATGCCAGCCAGAGCTCGGCGACCCGCAGACTTTGCGTCAGGGGTGTAGCCGCCATTGTCTTGGTGGGCCGCAAACGCCCATTCCCAATCGACATGGAGCGCGGTGGCCAATTGCAAGCGCATGGCTTCACGTACGGCGTGAATGCGCTGGGGGTCCACTGCGTCTAACTGCTCTGCGATATACGTTTCTGAGGGCAGGGTGAGCACGAGTTCTTTGAACGCTGCATCAAGCGCGGGGTGGCGAAGCACATCGCGCAAGGCCTGCAGGAACGCGGGATTAAGGGCTGTTGCATTCGCTGTTTCTGAGGCGGCTGGGTTGGCTGATGTGAGTAACTCCAAGGCGCTGCGTATAGCCAAACGTTGTCCAGCTTCCCAACGGTTGAAGGGGTCGTTGTCATGCGCGAGTAACACCAAGAGTTGTGCGTCCGTATATTCAAAGTCCAGAACCACGGGGGCAGAAAAGCCGCGCAAGATGGAGGGAACCGGATCTTCGTTGACGTTGAAGAAAGTGATGTGTTGGTTTTGTGCGCTCATCACCAAGAGCTGCGTGTCTTGGGCCTGTGCACTACGCTGGCCTTCGGTGAAGGGCTCGGTGTGCAGCGGGATGGCTGCGCCGCTGTGCGCGCCAACCAAACCGAGGTTGATAGGAATCACAAAGGGTTGTTTGCTGTCTTGCCCGGGTGTGGGGGCACAGTGTTGCATGAAGGTCAGCGTGTAGCTGCGTTTTTCAGCGTTGTAGTTACCACTGGCCGTCAGGCGCGGCGTGCCCGCTTGGCTGTACCACAGCTTGAATTGCGGCAAGAGCGCAGCGAGATTGGATTGCGGGTTGGCATCGGCTACAGATTGGGCGAAGTCATCGCACGTCACGGCCTGGCCGTCAAAGCGTTCAAAGTACAGCTTCATGCCTCGGGCAAAGCCCGCGCGTGCAGAAACACTGGCGCCGTCAGCGGACAGGGTTTGCATCATGCGAACCACTTCTGCGCCTTTTTCATAAATGGTGACGGTGTAGAAGTTATTAATTTCTACATAGCTGTCGGGGCGCACCGGGTGGGCCATGGGGCCCGCATCTTCAGGGAATTGCGCGGTGCGAAGGACGCGCACGTCTTCAATGCGTTTGACCGCGCGGGCCGACGCATCGCCACACAGGTCTTGGCTGAATTCCTGGTCCCGAAAAACAGTTAAACCTTCTTTGAGGCTGAGTTGAAACCAGTCCCGGCACGTGATGCGGTTGCCTGTCCAGTTGTGAAAATATTCATGTCCGACCACGCTTTCAATGTTGGCGTAATCGACGTCGGTGGCAGTAGCTGGGTTGGCCAATACGTATTTGGTATTGAAAATATTGAGACCTTTGTTTTCCATCGCGCCCATGTTGAAGTCGCTGGTAGCCACGATCATGAAACGCTCAAGGTCAAGCGGTAATCCAAAACGCGCTTCGTCCCAAGCAACCGAGGCCATGAGGGAGTTCATCGCGTGTTCGGTTTTATCCAAATCACCCGGGCGCACATACACCTGAAGCACATGGTCTTTGCCAGCGCGTGAGGTGATTCGTTGCTCACGGCTCACCAATTGTCCGGCGACCAGCGCGAATAAATACGATGGTTTTTTATGCGGATCGACCCATTTGGCAAAGTGGCGACCGTCTTCCAAGTCGCCTTGCTCAACCAAATTTCCGTTGGAGAGTAAGACGGGGTAGAGCGCTTTGTCGGCCCGCAAGGTCACGGTGTAACTGGCCATGACGTCTGGGCGGTCTAGGAAATAGGTGATGCGGCGAAAGCCCTCGGCTTCGCATTGGGTAAAAAACGACCCATTGCTGACATACAAGCCCATCAGCTTGGTGTTTTTAACCGGGGCGCAGGTGGTGAAAATTTCGAGATCAAAGGCATCATTGCCTTCGGGCAAGCTCTCCAAGACCAATTGGTTGCCATCGATTTTGAAAGATGTCCCTTGGCCGTTAACCATCACGCGTGACAAATTCAGGTCTTCACCGTCTAAGCGCAAAGCCTGAAGCGGAGCATCCGGGTTGCGGCGCAGGCGCATGGTGTTGAGCACGCGGGTTTTAGCCGGATCGAGGTCAAAGCTTAAAGCGACGGTGTCAACCCAAAAAGCGGGCGCTTGGTAGTCGCCACGGTAAACGGTGGTGGCGGGGGCAGCGCCCTCACGAAGTGTCAACATGAACTAATTCTCCAAATGGCTCAAACGCCTTGCTTGAGCGAGGCTTGAATAAAGGGATCTAAATCACCGTCCAACACCTTTTGGGTGGCAGAGGTTTCGTAATTGGTGCGCAGGTCTTTGATGCGGCTGTTGTCTAAAACATAGCTGCGAATTTGGTGGCCCCAACCCACATCGGTTTTGGAGTCTTCGAGCTTTTGTTGTTCTTCTTGGCGCTTGCGCATTTCAAAGTCATACAAACGGCTGCGCAGTCGTTTCCAAGCCACATCGCGGTTGCCGTGCTGGCTGCGTCCGTCTTGGCACTGCACCACAATGCCCGTGGGAATATGGGTCAGTCGCACGGCCGAGTCGGTTTTGTTGATGTGCTGGCCGCCTGCGCCGCTGGCGCGAAAGGTGTCAACGCGAACATCGGCCGGGTTGATGTCAATCTCAATCGAGTCGTCAATTTCGGGGTAAACAAACACGCTGGCAAAGCTGGTGTGGCGTCCGCCCGAACTGTCAAAAGGCGATTTGCGAACCAAGCGGTGCACACCGGTTTCGGTGCGCAGTAAGCCAAAAGCGTATTCGCCTTCAATTTTGATGGTGGCGCCTTTGATACCGGCAATGTCGCCCGAGGTTTCGTCTTCAACAGTGGTGGTAAAACCTTTGCGCTCGGCGTAACGCAGGTACTGGCGCAAAAGCATGCTGGCCCAGTCGCAGGCTTCGGTGCCACCTGCGCCGGCTTGGATGTCTAAAAATGCATTGAGCGGATCGGCGGGGTTGTTAAACATCCGCCTAAATTCCAAGCCTTCGATGGTGGTGGCCAGTTTGGCGGCTTCGCCTTCGATGGTGATTAATCCCGCTTCGTCGTTGTCGTCCTTGGACATATCAAACAACTCGGTGTTGTCCGAGAGTTCCCGGTCGAGTTCGTCAAGCGTCACGACCACGCCATCCAAGGCTTTCTTTTCTTTGCCTAGTTCTTGGGCGCGTTTGGGGTCGTTCCAGACGGTGGGGTCTTCTAGTGAGGCGTTGACGGTTCGAAGCCGCTCGGATTTAGCAGCGTAGTCAAAGATACCCCCGAAGTTCGGCGGTGCGAGCGCTCAAGTCGCTAAGCTGGGTGCCAATGAGGTTGATGCGTTCTGCTTCCATAGTGCGGTTCCTGCGGTGTTTTTATACGGTTAGCCTCGCATTTTCTCACGGCTGGCGCACGGTGCTTTGGGGCTAACCCGGGAGTTAGGCAATAAAGCGCTCAATCAGGGCCGCTAAGACCTCAGGTTGGTCGTGGTGCATCATGTGGCCCGCGTCATCAATACGGGCAATTTCGACCTGGGGAACTACTTTCAGACGCTCGTGGTACTGCTCTAAAGTGAATTTTCCTTTCCACCAAAAGTCCAAACTGTTGTCCGAGGCTTCTACCGCCAAGACGGGCATGCTTAACCGCGCATACAGGGCCATCACTTCTTCGACGCGGTATAAATTCGCGTTGCTGAGTTTGTGCGCGGGTTCTCCCAAAATCGTCCACTGGCCTTGGTCGTTTTCATGGGCCCAGTGGCGTGAGAGCCAATTGGCCTTGTCAGCGCTCAGGCGGGGGTTGGTTTTCATGAGCCGGCGGGCAACGCCACTGGCGGCGTCATAGGGCCGCAGGTCCATCTCACCCGTGTGTAGCTTTTTTAACTCGTCCATCCATTTGGCGTAACGCTCTGGGGCTTGGTCGGGCGTGGTCGCGGGCATGCCAAAACCCTCGAGATTGATCAAGCGGCGGACACGCTCAGGGCGCACTCCGCCGAACAACATCACCACGTTGCCGCCCATGCTGTGGCCGACCAAATTAACCGGTTGGTTGGGCGCGTAGTGGTCGAGTAAAAAATCCAAGTCGGCGAGGTAGTCGGGAAACCAAAAATTGTCTACCCCGCCAGAGGCGGTTTGGCCGTAACCGCGCCAATCTGGTGCGATCACGTAATGGTCGTGGCTCAAGGCGTCAACGACAAATTGGTACGAGGCGGCCACATCCATCCAACCGTGGACTAAAACCAGCGGGGTTTTGGTAGGCGAGGGCGTACCCCAAATTTGGACGTGGTAGCTGAGATTGCGAATCGGAATAAATTCGCTTCGAGAGGGTCTTTTTACTTGGTACATTCTGCTCATCATAAGGAGACTCTCGATGCCTCAGCGCCCCATCAGTCCAAAAAGTGACACTGCTGCCTCTAAAAAAGGCAAAAAACGGGGCGCTGTGCCTGCGGCGTACGCCCAATTGCACCAGCAATTTGGCTGGGATGTGCCCCAATATTTCAATATGGCCCAGGTGTGTAGTGCGCGATGGGCCTTAGACGCCAAGGCGAAACATCGGGTAGCGATTCGAACCTATGTCCCCAATGGAAAAGGCCAAACGCATACCTATGCCGAATTGCAGACACAGGCGGATACCTTGTCACACGTTTTGAAAGCGCAGGGCGTAGTTCAGGGAGATAGGGTGGCGATTGTGATGCCGCAGTGTTTTGAAACGGCGGTGGCCTATATCGCGGTTTTACAGATGGGCGCGGTGGCGATGCCTTTGTCGATGTTGTTTGGCCCCGAGGCTTTGGTTTTTCGCTTGCAAGACAGCGATGCCAAGGTGGCGCTGTGCCACGCAACGGCTTTAAGCAGTATGCAAGCTGCGCAAAAAGAGTGTCCCTTATTACAAAGCGTTTTGCAGGTGGAAACGGCGATAGCAAGCGCTCAAACGCAAGGGAATTTCAAACCCGTTAACACCTTGGCCCAAGACCCTGCGGTGCTGATTTACACCAGCGGAACCACGGGAAACCCCAAGGGCGCGTTGATTCCTCACCAAGCACTGATCGGGAACTTGACCGGTTTTGTGTGCAGCCAAAATTGGTTTGGTTTTAAGCCGCAAGGGCCTGCAACGGCTCGAGATCAGTTGCCTGAAGGCTCCAGCGCGGTTTTTTGGAGCCCAGCAGATTGGGCGTGGACCGGCGGACTCATGGATGCTTTGTTACCCACGCTGTACTTTGGCCGTGAAATTATTGCGTTTGGGGGACGGTTTAGCCCGGAGACGGCCTTAGCGCTGATGGGGCAGTGCGGCGTGACCCACACTTTTTTGTTCCCCACCGCGCTCAAAGCCATGATGAAAGCCAGTCCGGGAGAGCCCAGGCGGTCAGTGCGCCAATCGCACCACCTTCGACTGCAAGCCATCATGAGCGCAGGCGAGGCGGTAGGCGACGCGGTCTTTGCCTACTGCGAGCAGCAGCTCGGAGTCACAGTGAACGAGATGTTTGGGCAAACCGAGATTAACTACATCGTTGGTAATTGCGCCATGCTGTGGCCTGCCAAAGGGGGCAGCATGGGCATGGGTTACCCGGGGCACCGAGTCGCGGTGATTGATGAGGCGGGACGCGAATCCCCGGTGGGAGAAGCTGGTGATGTTGCTTTAAATCGGTTCAGTCCCAGTGGCCAGCCCGACCCCATTTTCTTTTTGGGTTACTGGAAAAATGAAGCCGCGACCCACTCGAAATTCACCGGTGATTGGTGCCGAACCGGGGATTTAGCGGTGCGCGATGCCGATGGATATCTTTGGTACCAAGGCCGAAGCGACGATGTGTTTAAGTCAGCGGGCTACCGCATCGGCCCCGGAGAAATTGAAAATTGTTTGGTTAAACACGCAAGCGTGGCCAACGCAGCCGTGGTGCCCAAACCCGACAAAGACCGCGGTGCGTTGGTGAAGGCGTATGTGGTGATCGCTCCAGAGTATTTGGCAAGCCATAGCGAACACCAAAAAGACCCTGCGGCATTTCAGGCGCAATTGATTGTGCAGCTCCAAGCCCATGTGAAGTCGCTATTGGCTCCGTACGAATACCCGAAAGAGATTGAGTTCGTTGATGCTTTGCCCATGACCACCACGGGGAAAGTTCAGCGGCGTATATTGCGTTTGCAAGAAGAGGCCCGCGCCGCACAGCGGTCATAACGCTGGCAAAGCTGCTAACGTGACACCCGAATTTTTATTTAATCTTAAACTCTGAAACATGAAAACCATCCAACTCGGTCAAAGCGACCTACACGTCCCTCCTATTTGTCTTGGCACCATGACCTTTGGTGAGCAAGTTGATGAGCCCACAACCCACGCCTTGCTCAGCCACGCGCTTGACCGTGGCTTGACCTTTTGGGATACCGCAGAGATGTACGCAGTGCCACCGAGGGCCGAGACGTTTCAGGTGACAGAGCGTTTTATTGGTAATTGGATTGCGAAAAACCCGTCAGCACGAAAAAAATTAACCCTGGCGACCAAAGTTGCTGGCCCTTCGCGTGGGATGCCTTGGGTGCGCGGCGGCGCGATGGATGTAACCAAAGCGGACATCATCGCCGCGTGTGATGGAAGTCTGCAGCGCTTGCAAACCGATGTGATTGACCTCTACCAACTCCATTGGCCAACCCGCAACGTCCCTATTTTTGGCATGGCGCACTTTGACCCCAGCAAAGACCGCGAGGTCACCTCGATGCACACCCAGCTCGACGCATTGAACACACTGGTTCAAGCGGGCAAGGTACGGGCCGTGGGTTTGTCCAACGAAACACCTTACGGGGTACATGAGTTTGTGCGGCTCGCCGAGCAGCACAGCTTGGTGCGCATTGCTTCAGTACAAAACGCCTATTGTTTGCTCAACCGCAGCCATGAAAACGGGCTGGATGAAACCATGCACCATCTGGGCGTTTCGTTGTTGGCGTATTCCCCTTTGGCGTATGGACTACTGACCGGAAAATACGACCGCAGCGGGATCACGGGCCCTGATGCGCCAGCGCAGGCGCGTATCACCAAATTTGAGTCCACCCGCAAGCAGCGCTGGGGTCGCCCCGAGTCCTTGGCGGCTGCTCGGCGTTACAACGCCTTGGCGGTTGAAAACGGGATGACACCGACCCAAATGGCGCTGGCCTTTTGTTACACCAAATGGCAAGTCGCCAGCACCATCATCGGCGTGACCAGCCAAGCGCAACTCGATGAAAACATCAACGCGCTGGGCACGGTGTTGTCGCCCGAAGTACTCAAAGCGATGGATGTGATTCGCGCGGAGATGCGAGACCCTGCGGTGTAAGTGGCTCGGCCGTGGCAAACCATGTCAGCGAAACGCCTGCAACGCAGTTTCTTAAAAAACAAAAAATAAGCTTTACCGAGCATCCTTATGATTACCTAGCGCATGGCGGCGCACAGTACAGCGCCCAAGCGTTGGGGTGTGATCCTTTTCATGTGGTCAAAACCCTCATCATGCAAGACCAAGACGCCAAACCCTTGGTGGTTTTGATGCATGGCAATCGCAAGGTGTCGACTAAAAATTTAGCGCGACAAATAGGCCTCAAGTCGGTCGAGCCCTGCGCCCCAGAGACGGCCCAGCGGCACAGTGGCTATTTGGTGGGCGGAACATCGCCCTTTGCGACCCGTAAAACGATGCCCGTTTTTATCGAGAAAAGTATTCTTGATCTCCCCCAAATTTTGATCAATGGCGGACGCCGGGGTTTTTTGGTGGGAATCGATCCCCATGTCTGCGTGGCCTTGCTAGGCGCAAAGGCAGTACAGTGCGCTTTAGAAGATTAGAAGATTAGAAGATTACAACGATTTGAAGGAACATGACTTTGGAAGCTCTCATCCCTTTTTACCCCGTGCTCGCCAGCGTTGGCGCCACACTTGCCGCTTATTTAGTGGGGTCGTTGTCGTTTGCTGTCATCGTCAGCCGCCTCATGGGGTTGAACGATCCACGGACCTATGGAAGTAAAAATCCGGGCGCTACCAATGTGTTGCGCTCAGGTAGCAAGGCTGCCGCCATCGCGACTTTGCTGCTGGATGCGCTCAAGGGTTGGGTTCCCGTATTTTTGGTACAGCAGTTTGGCGCAGCCTACGGGCTCGAAGGAGGAACACTCGCTTTAGTGGGATTGGCTGCATTTTTAGGCCATGTGTACCCCGTATTTTTTCGCTTTGTGGGCGGTAAAGGCGTGGCTACGGCAATGGGCGTGGTTGTCGCGATCAGTGGCGGCTTGGGTTTGGCAACGGGCATCACGTGGTTGCTGATTGCCTTCTTTTTCCGCTATTCCTCTTTGGCTTCCCTGATCGCTGCGGTGTTCGCGCCGGTGTACTACCTGATGGGTGACGGTGTCGCGTGGCGCTCGGACAACGCCCAAGCCCTGAGTTTGGTAATCATCAGCGGGTTTTTAATTTGGCGGCACAGCGAAAACATATCCCGGTTGGTCAAAGGAACCGAATCGAAGCTGGGTAAAAAGTCTTAGTCTCTGAAGTTATTGAAACTCACGGGAACGTCCGTGATTTCCTTTTTCAACAAGGCCATGGCGGCTTGTAAGTCGTCGCGTTTAGCACCTGTCACTCGCACAGAATCGCCTTGAATCGACCCCTGAACTTTGAGTTTGCTGTCTTTGATGATGCGCTGAATTTTTTTACCCAGTTCGGCTTCAATGCCGTTGCGCACCTTGATC
>QYPA01000115.1 GCA_007279715.1 Comamonadaceae bacterium
GTAGAAGCCAAGCCCGTCCAAAGGCTCAAACCCAAAGCGGTTTGGAGTTGCGGCTGCGCCAGCAGGGCCTTCCACGCAGCCAAGTCCCATGCCGCCGCGATGGCGCCAAACAAACTCCACACCAAAGGAACCAAGACCAGCGCCGCCAACCCGGCGGCAAAGCTGCGGGAGGCGAAGCTTGAAAACAAGGGGGTATGAAAAGACATCAAAAGCGGGTGCTCACGCCTTCGCAGCCCCCACCACCGCCAAGCCCGCAGCCACTCCACCAAAAGGATTGCCTTGTACCAAGTGGGCCTGCGGCATCGCGGTTTGAAGGGCTTGTACCAAGGGGCGCAGAGCCGATGAGCCGCCAGTGAGGTAAACCACATCGACGCGGTCTAAGCCGGAGGCTTTGACACACGCTAACGCACACTCCACCACCTGCGCGATGGCTTGTTGCAAAGCCTCTTGCATTACGAATGTGTCAAGCGTTGGTGCGAGGTGGGGTTCTAAAAAATTCAAATCAACGGCGGTGGCATTTCCTGAAACAGAGCAGGCAATTTTGGCGGCCTCAACGCTTGCGAGCATGCGGTGGCCGTGTTGCTCCTCGAGGGCTTGCATGAGGCGTTTGTGTAAGGTTTGGTCGGAAAAGTCGGTCCAAAGCTCGCTGGCAAAGTGCAGGGCTTTGCGGGTGTAGGCCCGGTGAATAAAGTGCCAGGTGCTGAGGTCAAAGAACACACTGTTGGGAACCGGGCGATCGCCGGTGCCAATGTGTTTGTAGCCCAAGAGGGGCATGACGGTTGCAAGGTCAAGCAGGCGGTCAAAGTCTGTTCCGCCAATGTGAATCCCGGTGCTGGCTAACACATCGGCGCTGCGATCTGACAACGCGCTGCGCTTTTGATTGAGGCGGATGGCGGTGAAGTCGGACGTGCCCCCGCCAATGTCCACGACCAAAGCCGTAGTTTCTTTATCGACATGTTGCTCGTAATCTAGCGCCGCCGCGATGGGCTCCAACTGAAAACGGATGTCGCTAAAGCCCGCTTCAAGCGCGGCGCGGCTTAAGGTGGTTTGCGCCAAAGCGTCGCGCTCTGGGTCGTCATCCACAAAGTGCACCGGGCGACCGATGACGACGTGGGTCAACGACTCGCCCATATGGGCTTCGCAGCGGCGTTTGAGTTCTTTGAAAAAGAGCACCACGATGTCAAAAAAGCGCAGCGCTCGGCCGTCGACTTGGGTGTATTCGTCCATCAACGCACTGCCAAGTAAGCTTTTGAGCGAGCGCAATAAGCGCCCTTCGTGGCCGCTTAAATAGGCCTGCATGGCATCTTCGCCATACAAAATATGGTGGGTCTCCACATCAAAAAAAACAGCGGTGGGCATTTCAGAACGCGCAGCGCTCAGGGGGATAACGCGCAGGATGTCGATGCCGTCGATGACCGCCGCCGCCGAGTTAGACGTACCAAAGTCAATCCCCAGCGTCAACATAGCAGCAAGATAAGAAAGTGTTTAACCACCGTAACGCCGCGTCCATTCTTTTTCCAGCGGCTCCACCCACGAGCCGTGCGGCTCAATCAGGGCGGGGGCTGGCTGGCGCACCTGGCCAGGCAGCGCTGGCGCTGAAAACGCAGCCCGCTGTGCTAAGGGCAAGCGATCCACAGCCAAGACCGTGGGGTCGCCCCAGACGGCAATATCGGCCTTTTTGGCTTGGGCCGCAGGGCTGAGTAAGAAGTTGGCAACCACCTGTGCGCCCTGGGCGGCGCGGCTGTTAAACGGGATGGCAAGGAAGTGGGTGTTACCCACGGTGCCGTTGGTGAATTGGTAACTGAAGGTACTCGGCGATAAACGGCGGGCTGCAATTTCGTTGGCGGCTTCATTGGGATTGAAGGTCATTGCCAAAAGCAATTCTCCATCCGAAAACATTTGCGCAATACCGCTGCGGTATGGGGGAACTGCTTACCCTCGCGCCACAAAGAAGGGTGAAGCGCGTCCAGCGTTTTCCATAACACGGCGGTGCTTTTTTCAAAGGCTTGCGGCGTCACGCTTTGGTACAGCGCTGCGCGTTCGGAGCCGCTGTTGAGGTCCAGCAAAAGTTGTTTCAGAAACGTCGTACCGTGAAAGTCGGGTGGGCGTGGGTAGCTCACACGGCCATGGAACTTGGCGGCAAAGGCGAGTAATTCTTTGCTGCTGCGCGGGGGCTGGGCGGTGCGTTGGCTGTCAGCCATGAAAGTGAGTTGCGCCATGCCCCAGGGCGCTTCCATGCCCTCGACCGGCTCAGAAAAATCAATCCGCGTGGTGGGCTTGCCTTGCGTGTCCACCCAAGCGTAAGAAGGCAACTGTTCAGTAAACGGACCAAACAACAGGCCTTCGCGTTTCATGGTTAAAAAATTCTCGCCATTGATCCACACCAAGTCCACTGTGCCATCGGTTTTGCCCGCTGATTTTTCATTGCGAACGCGTTTGACCATGTCTGCCGCGTCAGCAATTTTGACGTGCTTGACCGTGACACCGAACTGTTCTTGGACCTGTTTGCTGGCCCACTGAATGTAGGCGTTGATGGTGGATGCGCCGCCCCACGCGTTGAAATACACGGTTTGCCCGCGGGCTTGGGTAACGATCTGTTGCCACTCTTTAGCAGCCGCCCGAGCCATACCCCAAGGGGCAAGGACGGTGAGCCCACTAAGCCCGCTGAGTGCGATGAGTGGGCTGAGTCCGAAAACGCCAAGCGTACTGCGGCGCTTAATTGAGAAGGGCTTGGGCGAATTCACGGGCATGAAAGGTTTCTAGTTCTTCGAGTTGTTCGCCCACACCAATAAAGTAAACGGGGATAGGCCGGTCACGGGCAATGGCGGCTAATACGCCGCCTTTGGCTGTGCCATCAAGTTTGGTGATGATGAGGCCGGTGAGTCCCAAGGCATCGTCAAAAGCGCGAACCTGCGCCAGGGCGTTTTGGCCGGTGTTGCCGTCAATCACCAGCAACACTTCATGGGGACAAGCGCCTAAGCCGGATGCGTCACCCGCTTTTTGCACCACGCGTTTGATTTTTTTCAATTCTTCCATCAGGTGAATTTGCGTTGGCAGTCGCCCTGCGGTATCGATCAAAACCACGTCTTTGCCACGCGCTTTTCCAGCGCACACCGCGTCGTAACTGACAGCCGCTGGGTCGCCGCCTTCTTGGCTGACGATCTCCACCGTATTGCGGTCCGCCCACACGGTTAGCTGTTCTCTCGCGGCAGCCCGAAAGGTGTCGGCAGCGGCTAACAAGACGCTGGCGCCGCTGTCGGCAAGGCGGTGGGTCAGCTTGCCAATCGAGGTGGTTTTACCGGCCCCATTGACACCCGTAACCATGATGACGGTGGGCTGTTGCGCACCAATCGACAGGGGTTTTTCTAGCGGGGCAAGTAAGTCACTCAGACAGTCCACCAACAGCTCTTTAAGCTGCGCTGGGGTTTCAGCCTTGCTTTCTTTGGCTTGGCGGCGCAGGCTTTGAATTAAAAATTTGGTCGCAGCCACGCCCGCATCGGCCATAAGCAGCGCGCTTTCGAGGTCTTCAAACAAGGCCTCATCAATGCGTGAGCCACCAAACACGTGGGAAATGCTGGCGGCGGTTTTCCCTAGCCCGTTTTTGAGTTTGGCAAGCCAGCCTTGACGGCCACTTCCGTCCGGTGCTTTGTTCGACGCATGACTGGGCGCGTTGGCCGCGGTAAGGTCATCGGCAGAAGGGAAAGAGGGTGATTTTTTTTTGAAAAAGCTGAACATGGCGTGCGTTCTTAGAATGCACCATTCTATGAAACACCTTGCCCATTATTTATTGCGCCTGATTTTTGTATTGGCGCTTGGTAGTCCTCTGGCTTACGCCGCGCCAGAAGCCGTAGAGCAGTTCACACTTTCAAACGGAATGACCTTGATCATCAAGCCCGATCACCGCGCCCCCACGGCGGTGCATATGCTGTGGGTGCGGGTGGGTTCGATGGACGAGGTTGATGGCACGTCGGGCGTGGCTCATGTGTTGGAACACATGCTTTTTAAAGGAACGTCGAGCGTCAAGGCCGGTGATTTTTCTCGCCGCGTTGCGGCTTTAGGTGGGCGTGAAAACGCATTCACGAGCAAGGACTACACCGGTTATTTTCAACAAATTCCAGCCGACCGTTTGGCCGACGTGATGGCATTGGAAGCAGACCGATTTGCGCATAACCAGTGGAGCGATGACGACTTTCGCAAAGAGTTAGAGGTGGTCAAAGAAGAGCGCCGCTTGCGCACCGAAGACAACCCCCATGCCCGACTGTTTGAGGCTTTGAGCGCGGCGACTTACCAAGCATCTCCTTACCGGCGCCCGATTGTGGGTTGGATGAGCGACTTGGAGGCGATGCAGCCCGACGATGCCCGCGCCTTTTACCGTCGCTGGTACGTGCCTGCCAATGCGGCCGTGGTGGTCGCTGGTGATGTGGAGCCGCAAGCGGTTCGTGCGTTGGCTGAGAAATGGTATGGAGGTATCCAAGGTGCGCCGCCTTCTGTGCGCAAACCACGCACAGAACCTCCGCAAAACGGCCTGCGCCGTATTGATTTCAAAGCGCCTGCGGAGCAGGCGTATGTGGCGCTGGCATTCAAGGTTCCCGGCGCGACGCCTTCGGCAGTGTCACAAAAAGAGTGGGATGCAGAGTCGCAAGATGCTTTGGCGCTGACGTTGTTAGCGGCAGTGTTAGATTGGTACCAAGGCGCGCGATTGGATAAGGCCTTGACCCAGCCCGATGACCATGTGGCCGACAGCGCTTCCGCCTCTTTTGGTTCAACCGCGCGCGACCCCGTAACCTTCATGCTCACCGGGGTTCCAGCCAGCGGCAAGACCAGCGCGGCCTTAGAAGCGGCGCTTCGGGCGCAAGTAAAACGCGTGGCGGAGGACGGAGTAAGCGAGCAAGAACTCAAGCGGGTGATTAACCAGTGGTCGGCCGGTGAAGTGTTTAAACGCGATAGCGTCTTTAACCAAGCCCGAATTTTGGGAGTGCATTGGGCGACCGGTTTGCCCTTGGCGTTTGATTCCTTGTGGTTGGATCGCTTGCGCGCTGTTAAACCAGCACAGGTTCAGGCCGTGGCCGCGCGTTATTTTGGAGATGACGCCTTGACCGTTGCAACGCTAGTACCCCAGGCCCTTCCCAAGGGCGAGCTGCAACGCAAACCCCGCGCCGCATTAAGCGGCGCGCGCCATTGAGGGGAATGCGATGAAATATGTGTGTATGACACCGCGTTCATGGGTCTTTGTGGCTTGTGCTTTGTTGTTTTCTGCGCAGGCCCGTGCGGGGATTACGATCACCCAATGGACGCATGCGTCTGGCGCCAAGGTGTATTGGGTTGACAGTCCGGGGATTCCCATGGTCGATGTCCAAATCGACTTTGATGCAGGAGAGCGCCGTATCCCCAAGGACAAAACCGGCTTGGCCCAGACCATGGCTTCAGCAACAAGCGATGGCGTCAAAGCCTTTGCTGCGCTTCCAGCCCTCGACGAAAACGCGCTCAGCAGCGCATGGGCGGATTTGGGCGCATCGATGAGTGCAAGCGCCAGCAGCGATCGCCTGAGCTTTAGCCTGCGTAGCTTGAGTTATCCCGATGTGCTGGGGCCGGCAGCGCTTTTGGCAGCGCGCCAAATAGGCGAGCCTGCGTTCCCAGAGAAATTATGGTTGCGCGATCGTCCGAAGATGTTGGCTAGCCTCAAAGAAGCCCAGACCCGTCCTGCGACCTTGGCGTGGAACGCCTTTGCCCCTGCGGTTTATGGAGCCCATCCCTACGGACGGATTCAAACCGCAGACCATCTCAACGCGATTCAAAGCGCCGACATGCAGGCGCTTCACGCCCAAGCCGTTCGGGCCTGTGACGCGCGAGTGAGTATCGTGGGCGCTGTCAACCGGGTGCAGGCCGATGCCTTGGTGACCACCTTGCTGTCCAGAATTCGCCCTCAAACGTGTCAGCCGCAGCCCGCCATCGCCGAGGTCGAAGCTTTGGTTGCTGGCGTAGAAAAGCGAATCGCCTTTGATTCAGCGCAAGCGCATGTCTTGATCGGCCAGCCTGGAATCACCCGCAAGTCACCTGACTTTTTTGCCTTGTTGGTGGCAAACCATATTTTGGGCGGCGGCGGATTCTCTTCGCGCTTAACCGAAGAAGTGCGTGAGAAACGCGGCCTGACCTACGGCGTCTCGAGCGGGTTTTCACCGGCTCTGCATGCGGGTGCTTTCACCATCAGTTTGCAAACCCGACCCGACCAAGCGCAACAAGCCATCGATTTGGTACGCGAGGTGCTGCAGCGTTTTGTTGCCGACGGCCCAACGCCTGCCGAACTCCAAGCGGCAAAAAATAATTTGGTCGGCGGTTTTGCATTGCGAATCGATAGCAACCGCAAGGTGCTGGATAACGTCGCCAATATCGCCTGGAACGACTTGCCCTTGGATTATTTAGACCGATGGACAGCGCAGTTGGAGGCTGTGACGCTCGATGAGATTCGCGCTGCCTTAGGGCGAACCTTGCAGCCGAAAAAGATGGTCACTGTGGTGCTGGGCGCTCAGTAAGCATTGATGAGTAAAGCATTTACCAAAGAGAGTGACGAGGACAACGGCGACGATGAGTTGCAGTTGCCAGCGATTGCCCCAGGCGGTAAAAACTACATCACGCCACAAGGCTATGCCGCTTTACGCGCTGAGCTTCTGACCCTCATGGATGAGGAGCGCCCCAAGGTGGTGGAGATTGTTCACTGGGCTGCCAGCAACGGCGACCGATCAGAAAATGGCGACTACTTGTATGGGAAAAAACGACTTCGAGAAATTGATCGGCGTATTCGTTTTCTAACCCAACGATTAGAAATTGCCGAGATCACTGAGCCCAGTGTCCACTTTGGCAATGACCAAATATTTTTTGGTGCGACCGTGACCTATGTCGATGACATGGGGGCCGAACGCACCGTCACCATCACCGGCATTGACGAGGCCAACAGCGCTTTGGGCGAGGTCAGCTGGGCGTCTCCGATTGCTAGAACCTTGCTAAAGGCCCGAGAAGGCGATGAGTTAAAGCTGGTGATGCCAGAGCGCGTCGCTGCGATTGAAGTGATCAAGGTGCGCTACCCGCAACCCCAAGCCACCATCAAGGCGAAGTGATGGCTTGAGTCACTGAATTTTTACTGCGGTCAGCGCGGATCACGACCGAGGTGCGGCGCAGCTTGGCTAAGACCGTATCCAAGTGAGCCCGGTCGCGCACCGCAATCACAAAATAAAAATCTTTGGTTTCTTGGGCGCCGTCTTCGCCGCTGTGAATGTGAACAATATCGGCCTCCGCTGCGGCGAGTACCGAGGCTACTTTGGCCATGGTGCCTCGGGCATTGTTGACAGTGACGGTGAGGTCCACCTCAAATTGCCGGGTGGGTTCGTCGGACCACTCCACGCCCATAAATCGTTCGCGGTCTTTGTGCAGGAGTTTTTTAGCAATCGCGCAGTGGGTCGCATGAACGGCAAGCCCTTCGCCACGCCCCAGGTAGCCCACCACCTCGTCACCAGGAATAGGGCGACAGCAGGTGGCAAATTTGACTGACGCATTTTCACTTCCGTCTAAGGTAATGGAACCCATGCCGTGCGCATCGGACGCAGAAAAGCGCTGTTGTGTGAGTAATACGGCGTCGGGGCGCTGGCCCATGTCTGCTAATAAAAGCACCAAGCGTTTGGCAACGATGTTGGATATACGTTTACCCAGACCGATATCGGTCAGTAATTCTTGCCGTGTTTTGCTTCCGGTAAAGCGAAGCAGTTTGTCCCAAATGGGGTTGTACTCCGGTTCTTGCGGGAAATGCTCAATGCCTTCAGCTCGCAGGGCTTGGGATAAGAGTTTTTGGCCCAGGGCCTCGGACTCGGTGTGTTCCATGGACTTGAGGTGGTGGCGGATTTTGGATCGCGCCCGCCCCGTGCGGACAAAACTCAACCAAGCCGGATTCGGTGCAGAGACCGACGCAGTGACCACGTCCACGACGTCGCCATTTTTTAACTCGGTGCGCAAAGGGACTTGTTCGCCGTTGATGCGTGCTGCTACCGTTCGGTCGCCTACGTTGGTGTGAATAGCGTAGGCAAAATCAACGACAGTTGCGCCCCGTGGCATCGCCATGATTTGGCTCTTGGGGGTAAAAACATAGACCGCATCGGGAAATAAATCGACCTTCACATGGTCCCAAAACTCCGCCGCATCGCGGGTCTCGTCTTGGATATCGAGCAGCGATTGCAGCCACTGGGTTCCTAAACGGTCGTGTGCGTTGTCTTGGGGGTTGTTAACCTTGTACAGCCAGTGCGCAGCCACCCCAGACTCGGCCACCAAATGCATGGCTTCGGTGCGCATCTGAAACTCCACACTGATACCCGAGGGTCCAACCAGTGTGGTGTGTAGAGACTGGTAACCGTTGACTTTGGCGATAGCGATATGGTCTTTGAATTTTCCTGGAACCGGCTTGTACAGCTGGTGCAAGATGCCTAAAGCGGTATAGCAATCGGTGGTACTTGGAACCAAGACCCTGAAGCCATAAATGTCTGTCACTTGGGCAAAGCTCAAATGCTTGTCACTCATCTTGCGGTAAATCGAATACAGCGATTTTTCGCGGCCAGCGATCCGCACGGGTATCGCGGCGGCTGCAAACGTACCCTCCAATTCTTTTTTAACTTTTTGCAATAAATCGCGGCGGCGGCTACGCGCTTTGGTAACGGCTTTGGAGAGGATGCTGTAACGCCAGGGGAGTAAATGTTGAAAAGCTAAATCTTGAAGCTCGCGGTAGGTTTGGTTGAGGCCCAAGCGGTGCGCAATCGGCGCATAAATATCGAGCGTTTCTTGGGCAATGCGGCCCCACTTGGCGCGTGGCATGTCGCCCATAGTCCGCATATTGTGGGAGCGGTCTGCCAATTTGATGAGAATGATGCGAACGTCGCGGGCCATCGCCAAAAGCATTTTTCGAAACGACTCGGCTTGGTTTTCTTCCCGGGTGGTGAAGTGCAATTTATCGAGTTTGGTCAGTCCGTCTACCATTTCAGCCACGGGGGAACCAAAACGCTCAATAATTTCCGCTTTGCTGATGCCGCAGTCTTCAATGGCATCGTGTAACAAAGCCGCCATTAAGGCCTGTGCGTCAAGTTTCCATTCTGCACATTGGGCTGCAACGGCAATCGGGTGGGTGATGTAGGGCTCACCGCTGCTGCGCAGCTGGCCTAAGTGGGCTTCATCTGAAAAACGGTAGGCCAGGCGTACTTGCGCAACCTCGCTGGCGCTCAGGTAATCGAGCTTGGCGGTCAGCCCCGCAAAGCCCGCTGCCGCCGCATTCGTTTTGGAAGCAGGTTTTGAAAAAGGTGGAAGTGAGTTTCCCATCGCTTAAATGTAGCGTTCCTGCGGCCTATATGTGCGATTAGGATTAAAAACCCCATGAAAAAAGCCGTTCAGCA
>QYPA01000175.1 GCA_007279715.1 Comamonadaceae bacterium
GTGACGCCACTTTGCTGAACCGTTTTTTCAACGTTTCCCGCTTTGCGGGCGACAACGGTCTGCACCCGAATAATCAGCTCTTCGATAAAAAAGGGCTTGGGGAGGTAGTCGTCCGCACCCAATTCAAACGCCTTGAGGCGGTCTGCCAGGTCGGTGCGCGCGGTGAGTAAAACAACGGGGGTGTGCAAGCCTTTGCGCCGAATTTCTGTCAGCACTTGAAAACCATCCATCAAGGGCAGGTTCACATCCATGACGATGGCGTCAAAACTTCGGATCAGTGCGGTATTAAGCCCCCGAAATCCGTCAGCTTCGTGGTGGGTTTGAAATCCGTGTGCTTCAAAACCCGCAACAATAAAGTCTGCGATCTTTTTTTCGTCTTCTAACAATAAAACATGCATTCAAGTATTGTGTCCTTGAATGTCATGGGGCGCATCTTTCATGACAAAGTTGTAATGCGCCCCATTTTTTAAGCTACTGCGCTGTCTTGCTGGTTGTTGCGCCAAGCCAAAGCGGCCTGCATGCCTTGGGTGGTGCGCAGGCGTTCAAACTCGGCGTTTTCTGGCCGAACGTTAGACTCAATCAAGGTGGCAGCGTCAATGGCTGCGAGCAATGCTTGGCGCATGCCGCTGATATCAAAGCCCCGGTTGATAGCGCGTTTGGTGAGTTGAATCGACAAAGGCGAGCAATTGGCCATACCAGTTGCCACAGCCAAAGCGCGCTCAAAATGCGTGCCGTCTTGCGTCACTTCATTGACCAAACCGACCTCATAAGCGCGTTGGGCGCTGATACGGTCACTGGCAGTGAGCAGCATTTCTTTGGCGTATTTCGCACCCACCAACCAAGGCACGATCATCGCGGCAATGCTAGAGCCAAACTTCATTTCCGGCTCGCCCATCAAGGTCTCGCTATCGGCAATGGTGAGGTCGCACGACACCGCCAACTCCAAGCCTCCACCAATACAAAATCCATGGATGGCGGCGATGGTCGGTTTAGGGCAATCCCAAAACTGGATCACAAAATCAAAGTCGGCTTTGAGCACCCCACCCCATTGCTCGGCGGTGGTGTTGCCCTGCTCGGCGAGTTCTTTCAAATCAAAACCAGCGCTAAACGAAGGGCCGTTGGCTGCCAACACAATCGCGCCAATATCCGGGTCGGCGCTAAACGCTTGTAAAGCGTGGCTCACTGCGGCCATCATCGCGCCGTTGATCGCGTTGCGTTTTTTAGGACGGTTCAGCCGAATCACGCCGACGCGGCCGATGGTTTCGGTTTGGATCACCGGGTCTTGTAACAAGGCAGGTTGAAGGGCTTGGTTCATAAGGCAATTTTTTCTTCAGTTTGAATGGGTAGCAGTAACAGGAATCACCAAGCAGTCGACTGCCGCCATGTCTGCGCCACTGACCAACAAGGGATTGATTTCTGCTTCTTGAATATGGTCTTGCAAGACCATTCCCATGGCCATGAAGTTTTGAATAACCTGCGTCAATGCGTCGATGTCAGCCACCGCCCGCCCACGCGCACCTTGCAGCAAAGCGGCGCTGCGCAAACCCAAGACCGCGTTGCGAATGGCTTGTTTGGAATCGCTGGGCAAAAGCAAGGCCACGTCTTTCATGATTTCAACAAAAATGCCGCCTAAGCCCACCGTAAAAATCGGACCAAACGAGGGGTCTTTTTGCATTCCCAAGATCAACTCCGTGCCTTGCAACTGACGCTGCAACAACACCGCACCGGGTAACTTGGCCTGCAGTTCGTTCCATGCGGCTTGCAGCTGCTGGGTATTGGTGATTCCCAAAATCACACCACCCATGTCGGACTTGTGTGCCACCTCAGGCGCGTCAATTTTGGCGACTAAGGGGAAGCCCACTTTGTCAGCAAAGGCCAGCGCTTCGCTCCAATCGCTGGTGCTCAGCCCTTGGGCGGTTGGCAGTCCAAACTCTTTTAACAGCGCAAAGCTTTGTAGGCTTTGGTCTGCTTTGGCGCAGTCTTGCAATGCCGTTTTCCAAAACGCGAGTCGCTCGGGGCTTGGCATCTTGGGGGTGTGGGTTACCGCATCCGCAATACTTGCTTCAGGCGCTTGGAGCGCATAGTGCGCGCTGTAATGCGCGAGCGCGCGCAAGGCGGTTTCGGTGCCCATCAACACAGGGATGCCCATCGCGCGAAAGCGGTTGCATTCGGCAGGCGACATGGTCGCGCTAACATTGCCCATGAGAACAATGGGTTTGGTGCTCGCGGCCCAGGTTTTCTCTAGCGCTTGGGAACAGGTCACCATAAAGTCTTGCCCTTGGGCCATATTGGTAGCCATCACCACCGTGCCTACGGCTGGGTCATCGGCCATCGCGAGCAAGCAGTCGGCAATCACGTCTTGGCCATCGCCCCAGTAATCTAGCGGGTTGGTAGCTTCCACGCCCAGACTGAGCAAGCCGTTGAGGCGCTCTACCGTTGCCTCGTTCAATGGCGCAAACGAAATCTTCAAAGGCTCGGCCAGGTCGGCAATCAACTGGCGCTCACCGCCGGAGTCACTGCCCAAAGCAAAGCTGCCGTTGTGGGGTTTGCGCGTCGCGGCAAACAACTCCGCGGTGTCCATCATTTCATCCAAGGTGTGGACGATCACAACGCCATGGCGCACAAATATTGCGTCCAATACATCGGCGCTTCCTGAAAGAGCGCCACTGTGCGATTTGGCAAAGGCTTGGCCCCGCTCGCTGCGTCCGAGTTTGAGGGCCACCACCACAATGCCCGCGGCACGAGCGCGGTCTAAGGCGGCTAAAAATTCAGCCGGTTGGCGCACGGTCTCCAACACCAAGCAAATCACCCGGGTGGAGGGTTGCGTGATCAGGTAGTCCATGTACTGCGCAACGCCGGTGGCCAGTTCTTGGCCGGCCGAGATCGCGGTGTTAAAGCGCATGCCGCGCAAGTTACCGACGATGCCTGACCAGGTGGAGCCGCTGTGAGAAATCAGCGCTACGTGACCCGGGTCGCGCAGGGTTTCAAACGGAAAGCCTGTCATTTGCAACTTGGCATCCAAATTAACAAAGCCCATGCAGTTGGCGCCGCACAACTGCATATTGGCTTCTTGCGCTATCGCAGTGAGCGTCTGCGTGAGTTCGCGGCCCGAACTGTCAACGCCGTACGAGCGACCAAACAGCACGGCGCTGCCCGCATCGGCACGGGCAGCGATTTCAAGCGCTGCGGGCAAAGCCGCATCTGCAATCGCCATGGCCACGCAATCGGGTGCGGTTGGCAAATCACTCAAACTGGCATACGCGGGGCGACCATGGATTTCGCTGTACTTGGGGTTGATTAAAAACACCTGGCCCTCAAAACCCAACGATGCGATCGAGCGCTCAATCATGTTTCCAAAACTGCCTTCGCGTGGGCTGGCACCCACGATGGCAATCGATCGCGGTTTGAGAAGTCGATCTAAGGCGTGGCTAGGAATAGCCAGTGCGTTATCAACGATAACGGAATTGGGCAGACGTGCGCTCATGGGGCCGCTTTCAAATCAACGACCACGCGACCGTGGGCTTTGCCAGACATCATCTCAGCGGCCAAAGCAGGCAGCGCACTCAGGCCGACGACGCGCTGCATGTCCGCATACGCATCAGCGGAGCACAGCGTTGCCAAGCGCTCCCAGGCTTGGGTGCGCTTGTCTTGGGGACACATGACCGAGTCAACGCCTTGCAAACGCACGCCACGCAAAATAAATGGCAGCACCGTGGTGTCAAGCGAGACGCTGGCAGCCAAGCCCGAGGCTGCAACTGCGCCTGCGTAATGCACTTCCGAAAGCGCCTGCGCCAAAATTGCACCACCAGCCACGTCGATGACGCCAGCCCAGCGTTGCGCAGCCAAGGGGCTGATTTTGGTTTGCCATTGCGCGATGCCCAACACCTCGGTCGCGCCGAGCTTGGTCAAATACTCTTGGTTTTCTTCTGGGCGGCTGGTCAAGGCCGTGACCTCAAAGCCCAAGCGCGACAGCAAAGCCACCGCCACACTTCCCACTCCACCGCTGGCCCCTGTCACTAAAATTTTTCCTTTGGGAAGCGCTGCCTCTTCCAACGCCATCACGCACAGCATGGCCGTCAGCCCCGCCGTTCCCAAAGTCATTGATTGCAAGGGCGACATGTCTTTGGGCAAAGCCGTCAACCACTCCGACTTCACGCGCTGAACTTGGCTGTAACCGCCCCAAAACCGCTCACCCACGCCCCAGCCGGTCAGCACCACGGCGTCGCCGGTTTTCCATGCGCCGCTGGTGCACTCGATCACCGTTCCCACCAAATCAATCCCAGGAACCATGGGAAACTGGCGCACGATCTTGCCTTTGCCGGTCAAGGCCATGGCATCTTTGTAATTCAAGCTGGAGTGGCTCACAGCAACCAAGGTGTCGCCTGAAGGCAACTCCGCCTGCGTGAGCGGCTGAACCTGGGCGTGGGTTTTGCCGTCCACTTCGGTTAAAACCAGTGCTTGGAATGGGGTTTGCATAGAAATAAAGTTCCTTAGGTTGCAGTTTTTACGATGGGGGAGATTCTGAATGAAGCCCTCACCAGAGGCAAACGAAGAAACTTCAGTTGTAAAATTAGTTTGACTAATGAATAACTAATGGCTTTTATATCCAGACTTCCTCCTTTAAATTGGTTGCGTGCTTTTGAGGCCTCTGCCAGCGCATTGAGCTTTACCGAAGCCGCGCAAGCCTTGCATATGACCCAGTCGGCGGTGAGCCAGCAGATCAAAGCCCTTGAAAGCGCATTGGGCCGGCCCTTGTTTATGCGCCGGGCTCGCGGCCTAGAACTGACTGCAGCGGGCAGAAGCTATTTACCCACGGTGCAGGCGGCTTTTGCGATGCTCGAGGAAGGCACCAGCGTTCTCACCGGGCGCAAGAACCCGGGCATTTTGGAAGTGCACGCCAACCTGTCGTTTTCTATTTTTTGGTTGGCTCCGCGCTTACACCGTTTCATGGAAGCCTACCCGTGGGTGCAAATGAACGTGGTGACGTCGATTTGGTCCGAAGACCGCCAGAGCCCAACCGCAGCAGTTGAAATTGTTCTGGGCTTAGGCAAGTGGGAGCGCCGCGTGGGCCAACGCCTGTGGGAAGACACGACCTACCCGGTTTGCGCACCGGCGGTAGCCCAGCGGATTCACTCCGTGCAAGACTTGCTTCAAGAGCGCTTGCTCGACCTCTCCAGCAGCGTGCAAAGTTGGGACAGCTGGCTTGAAGCCCACCCCGACTACGACAGCTCGGCCCCGCCGCCGGTGGTCCACCGCGCCAGCACCTGGGCACTGAGCTTGACGTGGGCACAACAAGGTTTGGGCGTGGCCTTAGCGCATGACACCGTGGCCAGCCACTTGATTGAAACGGGGCAGTTGGTGCGCCCGTTTGCGTTATCCCTGCCAATGAAAGAGGCGTATTACCTCATTGCTTCTGAGGGCACCGGGACCAGCGCCGCGGCCCAAGCCTTTACGTCTTGGTTGATGCAAGAGGTGCGCCGCCCCAGTTCGCTACCCCTGCTTCCCACTGCGGACGAACTTGCGCTAAGTGCCGCGCCTTGACGTGGCCAAAGCCACGAATCCCTTCGGGCAATGTGGCAAAGGCTAATGCCTCGTCGAGGTTGTTGGCGCTCAGTTGCGCCACCATCGCTTGCACGGCGGCGCGGTACTCGACCACCAAAGCCCGCTCCTCTTTGCGCTCGTGGGTATAGCCAAAAGGGTCTAAGGCCGTTCCGCGCAAAAACTTCAACGGCGCGAGGATACGAAAGGCGTACGCCATCCAAGCCCCCATTTTTTGTTTTTGCAATTGGCCTTTGTCGTTTTTCTTTGCGAACAGAGGCGGGGCCAAGTGGTAGTGGACTTGGTAGTTGCCTTCAAACATCGCACCGATACGCTGTCGAAACTGCGGGTCGTTGTGCAAGCGGGCCACTTCGTATTCGTCTTTGTAGGCCATCAACTTAAACAAATTGCGCGCCACCGCAAAACTCAGCGTTCGCTGCGCAGGTTTCAATGTTTCTTCCGCCCGCTCCACCTGTTGCACCAAGTCAGAGTAGCTTGCCGCATACGCGGCGTTTTGGTAAGCGGATAAAAATTCAACATGCTTGGCGACCAAAGCATTCAAGGCCTGCGGCGTTTCTTTTTCAGACTTCACCCATTGAACTGCTTGACCGGGTTGTAACGCTCGGACCAACGCTGCAGAGTCATGCGCTGCAACGCGACCCCAATTGAAGGCAGCTACATTTTTATCTACTGCCACAGCGTTGAGTTCCATGGCTTGCAACAAGGAAGCGAGCCTCAAAGGAATCCAACCTTTTTGCCACGCAAAGCCGAGTAAAACCGGATTGGTGTAAATGCTGTCGCCCAAAAGTTGGGTGGCAATGGCGTCGGCATCGACCGTTCCTAATGCTGTGGGATCGTCTAAGGCGCTGGCAATGGCAGCCAGACACGCTTCGCCCGGATTGTTCCAGTTGGCATTTTTAACAAAGGCCGCGGTCGGTGCGCTGTGGCTGTTCAGCGCCACATGGCTGCGCCCGGCACGCAAGCGCATACTGGTTTCTTTACCTGCAGTCACGATGGGATCGCAACCGATCACCAAATCAGCGCAGGCCATGCCAACGCGGGTGGTGCGAATCGCCTCTTGCGTTTGGCCAATGAGCACATGGCTCCAGGTACCACCACCTTTTTGTGCCAAGCCGCCGGCGTCTTGGGTCACGATGCCCTTGCCTTCCATGTGTGCAGCCACGCCAAGCAACTGGCCAATGGTGATGACACCAGTTCCACCCACTCCGGCGACCACCACACCCCAAACACCAGCGTGGGCTTGGCTTAGATCAGGCAGAACAGGTTCGGGCAAGGTGGAGATGTCAAACGCAGAAGATGAAGCTATTTTTTTCTTGCGCAAACTCCCGCCTTCAACCGTCACAAAGCTGGGGCAAAACCCTTTGACGCAAGACACATCTTTGTTGCAGGTGCTTTGATTGATCTGGCGTTTGCGGCCGAATTCGGTCTCTAGAGGCTCGACACTCACGCAGTTGCTTTGTTCGCCGCAGTCGCCACAGCCCTCACACACCAGCTCGTTAATCACCACCCGAACCGCAGGATCTAACAAGGTTCCGCGTTTGCGGCGGCGGCGTTTTTCGGTCGCACAGGTTTGGTCGTAGATGATGACGCTGGTGCCTTTGATCTCACGAAACACGCGTTGAATCTGGTCTAAGCCATCGCGATGCTCGATCGAAATTCCCTCTGGAATACCTTGAACGGCTTCGTATT
Source organism: Comamonadaceae bacterium (assembly GCA_007279715.1). Classification (GTDB taxonomy): domain Bacteria; phylum Pseudomonadota; class Gammaproteobacteria; order Burkholderiales; family Burkholderiaceae_C; genus Allorhodoferax. The sequence goes on from QYPA01000175.1 coordinate 7,249, forward strand.
TTTCAGGCTCATCGGTAACGATGACGATGCGCTGGGCGCCTTCGGCACGCATGCTTTGCGCAATCTGAACCACGCTGTGGCCTTCCGGACGCTCGCCGATTTGCTGGCCGCCAGTCATAGCCACGGCATCGTTGTACAAAATTTTGTAGGTGATATTGACGCCTGCCGCAATCGATTGGCGCACCGCCAACAGGCCGCTGTGAAAGTAGGTACCGTCGCCCAAATTAGCAAACATATGGGCGTCATTGGAGAAGGGTTGCTGCCCTACCCACGGCACGCCTTCGCCCCCCATTTGGGTGAAGCCCGTGGTCGATCGGTCCATCCATATCGTCATAAAGTGGCAACCGATACCTGCCATTGCACGAGAACCTTCAGGCACTTTGGTGGATGTGTTGTGCGGACAACCCGAACAAAACCACGGTTGGCGATCGCCTTGCGGGCTGCTCAGTTGCAACACCTGCATGGAGCGTTCTTTGGCATCCAAAATCGCAAGTTGCGCATCCAAACGCGCTTGGGTGTCGCTGTCGACTCCCATCTTTTTCAACCGCTGCGCAATCGCCCGGGCAATCAGTGCGGGTGACAAATCGGCGTTCGCACGCAACAAAGTGTTGGCGCTGGGATTGGGCATCGACCACTCACCGCCGCTGCCATAGGTGTTATCAGTGGCGTCTTCAACTTCGTTGAACTTGCCCAACACGTGGGGCCGCACATCGGAGCGCCAGTTGTACAACTCTTCTTTCAATTGGTATTCGATCACTTGGCGCTTTTCTTCCACCACCAAAATTTCTTGTAAACCAGTCGCAAATTGGCGCGTCAGTTGGGCTTCTAAAGGCCAGACCACGCCGACTTTGTGCAGCCTTACGCCAATGCGTTGGCAGGTCGCGTCATCGAGGCCCAAGTCCAGCAAGGCTTGGCGGGTGTCGTTAAAAGCTTTGCCGCTGGCCATCAGACCAAAGCGGTCGTTGGGGCCTTCAATCACGTTGTAGTTGAGGCGATTGGCGCGAATGTAAGCGAGTGCCGCATACCACTTGGTATCAAACAAACGCGCTTCTTGTTCTAAAGCTGCATCGGGCCAGCGGATATGCACGCCGCCTGCAGGCATTAAAAAATCAGTCGGCAAAGCAATCTGAACCCGATCAAAGTCGACTTGCACCGCTGCGCTGGACTCGACAATTTCTTGAATCGTTTTCATCCCGGCCCACACGCCGGAAAAGCGGCTCATCGCAAACGCATGGACGCCCAGATCCAAAATTTCTTGGACGTTAGAAGGAAAAAATACCGGGGTGCCGCAGGCTTTGAAGATGTGGTCGCTTTGGTGCGCAGCAGTTGAACTTTTTGAAATATGATCGTCGCCTGCCACCGCGATCACGCCGCCCCACGGCGTAGTACCTGCCATATTGGCGTGTTTAAACACATCCGAGCAACGGTCCACTCCAGGGCCTTTGCCATACCAAATTCCAAACACACCGTCGTACTTATTTGATCCCGGCGGTGCAAAACCAAGCTGCTGCGTTCCCCACAGCGCGGTGGCTGCCAACTCTTCATTGACGCCGGGTTGAAACACCACATGGTGGGCTTTTAAATGGGCTTGCGCTTTCGCCAGCGCTTGGTCGTACCCACCCAAAGGCGAACCACGGTAACCACTGATAAAACCTGCGGTATTTTTTCCTGCGGCTTGGTCGCGAAGACGCTGCAGCATGGGCAGGCGAACCAGCGCGTGAACACCGCTCATGAACGCAGTCCCTGTGCGTTGGGTGTATTTGTCGTCAAGACTGACGGCATCGGGCGCAGCACGCAGTTGCGCAGGGTTCAGCGGGGCGTTCATGGTCAGAAGTCTCCTGGTTTTGGGTAGCCGCCTTGTGGGCAACGTTCGTTGCATGGTCGCCCGGGTAGGGCGCATGCGAGAACCACCAGTGTAATCAACTCCTTAAGGGGTCGCCACTTACTTTGGCCACAGCACCCACATTTGCAAAGGCTGCTTCAAGCGGCCAGCGAGTTCGCCCGCTTGGATGCCACCACCGACAAAATAGTCAGCCCGCACTGCGCCGATGATGGCGCTGCCGGTATCTTGCGCGATCACTAGTTTTTGCAAGTTCACTTGGGGGCCGCGCGAGGTCAACCAAACTGGCGTTCCGTAAGGCATAACTAAGGGGTCTATCGCGATGGACCGTCCAGGCGTGAGCGCAACACCCTGCGCCCCTTTGGGACCGAAGCCCATATCCAAATCACTTAAGGTTTCTTCTTTGAAAAAAACCACGCGGGGATTGACCCACAACAACTCCTGCAAGCGCTGGGGATTTTGCGCCAGCCAGGCTTTGATACCTGGCCACGAGGCGTCTTTCACCAAGCCTTGGTCAAGCAACCATTTACCCACGCTTTTATAAGGCTGCTCGTTGGTTGCGGCGTAGGCCAAGCGCGACGTGCGGGTGCTGCCATCGGCCTCGATCACCCGAATGCGGCCAGAGCCCTGGATTTGCAAAATCAGTACATCAATGGGGTCGGCGGCGTAGGCGAGAACACGGTCTTGCAATTGCGCCTGGGCTTGCGCCAGAGTGTCGATTTCTTGCCGACTAAACCATGGATTGCGTTGCGATAGGGTGGCGGGCGCTTGGTAAAGAGGAAAAGGAAACATCGGACTTTGGGATCGACTGACATCCATCACTGGCTCGAAATAGCCTGTCAACAAACCCCGCGCATCGCCTTGCAAAGACTCGACCCGAAAGGGCACTAGCCGCTGTTGCAGCCAAGCCCGCTGCTCTTCTGGCGAACCAATACTCAAAGCTCGCACCTCTGGACACAAGGCCAATAAAACCGCAGGCAAGCTCGCAGGGCGCTCGCAGCTTTTAATCCACGCGTTCCATGCTTGCGCCAATGCGTCTTCGTTAAAGCCCGGCAACTCAGACCAATCGGTACGCACCCATCGGCTTCGAGTATTGGTCACGCCATCGCCTGCCGCCGCTTGCGGCTGAGCCTCTTGCGGTTTATTCGGTATCGGTTTGGTGGGGGCATGGCGCGGCGCACTGCCGCACGCCGCCAGTATTCCTACAATCAAAGCCAACACAGCCCAACGAAAGACCTGCGCCATGACCTTGCTACTGCTCGAAGCCTTGGGCGCCGGATTGATTTTTATCGGCATTATTTGGTGGACGATGTTTTCGGGCCGAAAAAATGGCGAAATAGCCCTGCCGCCCAATGCTGAAGATGACGAAAAAACGCGCTGAAAAAACATCACAGCAAACGGTGTTGCAGCGCGGGCAACTGGCTGCGGCGTTGGGCTAACTGTGTCGGGTCTAAATCTGCGATAACGACGCCTATCCCTTGCGCCTGCTCGGCCAAGATGTGGCCCCACGGATCAATCAATAGCGACTGGCCCCAGGTTTTGCGGCCACTAGGATGGGTTCCGCCTTGGGCCGCGGCGGCGACAAAACTTAAATTTTCAATCGCCCGGGCCCGCAGCAAAATTTCCCAGTGGGCCTGACCCGTCGTAAAGGTAAAGGCGCTGGGAACTAACATCAGATCGACCCCGTTGGCTGCGTAAGCGCGGTACAACTCCGCAAAACGCAAGTCGTAACAGACGCTCAAACCAATCTGCCACACATGGCCATCACGCGCGGGCAATGCAAACTGCGTGGGCAACGTTCCTGGCGATAAAACGCGCGATTCGTCATACGCCTCAACGCCGTTGTCAAAACGGAAAAGGTGGATTTTGTCGTAGCGTGCCACGCACTGCCCTTGCGGGTTGAACACCAAACTGCTGTTAAACACCCGATCAGTGGGTAGCGAGGGGTCAACGCTCAAAGGAAGGGTGCCGGCAACGATCCACAGACCCAAAGTGCGGGCTTGCTCGGCGAGAAACGTTTGGATAGGGCCAGTTCCAAACGTCTCTTGGATCGCCAACTTGTCGCTGTCATGGTGGCCAATCAAGCAAAAGTACTCTGGCAAAACAGCCAACTCTGCGCCTTGCGCTGCTGCTTGCGAAAGCAAGTGGGATGCTTGCTCCAAGTTCTCAGCTAACACATCGGTGGAAACCATTTGCAGGGCAGCTACTTTCATGGGCTTGATTCCTATGGGGTTCCGGTTTTTGCGGGTGTAGCAGGTACTGTTGTGGTGGGCTTGGTGGTTTTGTTGGTTTTGGTGTTGCGTTCGACTTTGGTGACACGGGGCTCAAGCCACGTACCGTCAATAACCATCTCTTGGGTTCCCGCTTCAATCAAAGGCTTGTTCAAAAGCCACTGGGCAAAGAAGGTGGATAAGCCCACAACCGGGTTGATGGCTGA